>NZ_JBSGZI010000089.1:0-33717 GCF_053610945.1 Streptomyces sp. NPDC054849 | reverse complement strand
ATCGACCTCCCCGGCGTGTTCCTCGCCATCCTGCTCATCCTGGTGGTCGGCATCGCCATCGACCTCCTCATCTTCAGCCCCGTCGAGCGGTACGTGCTGCGCAGCCGCGGCCTGCTGGTCAAGAGCTGAGTCCGATGTCCTGCGCACCCGCCCTCCTGGTCATCGCGCACGGCAGCCGCGACCCGCGGCACGCCGCGACCGTGCACGCCCTCACCCGGCGTACGCGGGAGCTGCGGCCCGGGATGCGGGTGGAGACGGCCTTCCTCGACTTCAACACCCCCTCGGTGGGACAGGCCCTGTCCGCGCTCTACCTCTCGGGCGTACGGGAGGTCGTGGCGCTCCCGCTCCTGCTCACCCGCGCCTTCCACGCGAAGTCCGACATCCCTGCGGCGCTGGCCGAGTCCACGGCCCGGCTGCCGGGGCTGTCCGTGCGGGTCGCGGACGTGCTCGGCCCGTCCCCGCTCCTCCTCTCCGCCCTCGAACGCCGGCTCACCGAGGCCGGCCTCACCCCGGCGGACCGCGCCACCACCGCGGTGGTGCTCGCGTCCGCCGGCTCCACAGACCCGGAGGCGATCGCAGTGATCGCTGAAATCGCGCGGGAGTGGCGGCACACCGGTTGGTGCGCCGTGCGGCCTGCGTTCGCCTCCGCTGCCCTCCCCCGTACGGAGGACGCCGTGCGGGCCCTGCGGGCCGAGGGCTTCGCGCGGGTGGCGGTGGCCCCGTACGTCATCGCCCCGGGGCGGCTCCCGGACCGCATCGCGGCGGGCGCGGAAGCCGCGGGGGCGGACGTGCTGGCGGACGTGCTGGGCGCGGCCCCGGAACTGGCCCGTCTCCTCCTGCGCCGCTACGACGCCGCCGCCACCGCACCCGCGAGGCTCCCGGCCCTGACGGCCTGACCCAGCGTCTCCCGGGCTCCGTCCCAGACCCTTACGGCGCTCCGCGCCCGCGCCTCGAACGCCGGCGGGGCTGCACTGTTCAGCCTCGCCGGCCATTGAGGCGCGCGGGCCGGGGCGGAGCCCCGGTCCTTGCGGCGGCCCGGGGCGCGCACACGAACCTCCGCCCCCCGCGAACGAAGCCACCCGGCGCCTCACCCTCGAAACGACGTCAGGCGGTCGGGGCTACGCCCGGTACGCCGGGACTGCTGGTGTGCAGGTAGCGCGAAGTGAACGTGCGCCACGCCCGGGAGCTGCTGGGTGATCTCGAGTCCACGATCGGCCCCGATGATCCTCTTAGAGCCCGCCCAGGTGGCTGAACCCGGTGCATTGGTGCGCGGCTGTTCTCCAACGCGCGACCATCCGCCTGGCGCACATCCTTGGCATACGTCCAGCCCCCTGCCGGAATGGCCGTGCCCCGCAAGATCAATTCGAAGGCGCGGTGGAGAGCGTGCGGAAAGCCGGACGCCTCCCGGTTTTCTGATGGTGAAGGACGGACCGCCCATGTACGTGCAACCCCGCATCGATGAGCCCGGAGCGGGCCAGGACGAGCCGGTCGCGGTGATCGGCGCCGCGTGTCGCTTCCCTGGTGAGGTCCGGTCACTTGGGTCGTTGTGGCGGTTGTTGATGGCACGCCGGGAGACGGTGCGGGAGGTACCGGGTGAGCGGTGGGAGCAGGCGGAGCTGGCCGGCCTGCCTGCCCAGGTCGCGGCCCGGCTGCGGTACGGCTGCTTTTTGGACGACGACGTGTACGCCTACGAGCCGGAGTTCTTCGGGATCAACGCGCAGGAAGCGCCGTGGGTGGATCCGGAGCACCGGTTGCTGTCCGAGGTGGCGTGGGAGGCCATCGAGCACGCGGGGATTCCCACCCAGCGGCTGTCGGGAACGCCGACAGGCATGTTCTTCGGGATCTATCAGAAGGACTACATGCTGCGCGTGCAGCGGCCTCTGGAGGAGGTCGACGCCTACGCGATGTACACCGGCTTCGACAGCATCGGCCCTGGCCGCGTCGGGTTCATGCTGAACCTCAGGGGCCCCCAGGTCGTGGTGGAGAGCGCGTGCGCGTCCGGGCTGGTCGCCGTGCACGCCGCATGCCAGAGCCTGCGGACCGGTGAGTCGGAGGTCGCTCTGGCCGGCGCCGCCATGCTGACGCTGGGGCCGGAGGGCGTCATCGCCCCGGCACTGTGGGGGGTGTTCTCCCCCACCGGCCGCTGTCACGCCTTCGACGCCGCCGCCGACGGCTACGTCCGCGGCGAGGGCTGCGGTGTGCTCGTGCTCAAGCGCCTGTCGGACGCGGTACGGGACGGGGACCGGGTTCTGGCGGTGGTGCGCGGGACGGCGGTCAACCAGAACGGCCGGGGTACCCGGCTGAGCGCTCCCTCGGAGCCTGCCCAGATCGATCTCTACCGTCTGGCGCTTGAGCGTGCGGGCGTCGAGGCAGGTGATGTCGGCATGGTGGAGGCGCACGGGCCGGGCACGGCGGTGGGCGACCCCATCGAGTTCGCGGCGGTCGCCGCGGTCTACGGCAAGGGCCGCGACCGGTGCGCTCTGGGGTCGGTGAAGACGAACATCGGCCACACCGAACCGGTGTCGGGCGTGGCGGGCCTGCTGAAGGCCATCGCGTCCCTCCGGCACGGCCTGGTACCGGCCAGCCTGCACTTCCGGGACTGGAACCCCCAGATCGACGCGTCCGGAACGCGGCTGTTCGTGCCCACTGACACGTCGGAGTGGCCCGTGCGGCAGGGCACCCGGCTGGCGGCTGTGTCCTCCTTCGGTATCAGCGGCACCAACGTGCACGTCGTCCTGGAACAGCCTCCCGCGCATACCCCTGCACGGCGCCCCTCCCGCCCTCTTCCGTCCGACGGGTTCGGCCCGGGTCAGGACGGCGAAGTGCCGCGCGTGTTCCCGCTGTCCGCCGGCACACCCGTGGCGTTGCGGTCCGCGGCGGGCCGCCTGGCCCAGTGGCTGGGGGGAGAGGGGTCGCAGGTCCCGCTGGTCGACGTCGCGCACACGCTGGCTGTGCGTCGCTCGCCCTCTCGGGAGCGGGCGGCAGTGATCGCGGCCGGGCGGCCGGAGCTGGTGGCCCGGCTGGAGGAGCTGGCTGCGGGGACCGCGCTCCCTGCCGGGGTGGCGACCGGCAGGGCGCTGCCGGAGTCCGGACAGGGCGTGGTGTGGGTCTTCTCGGGGCACGGCTCGCAGTGGGCGGGAATGTGCCGGCGGCTGCTCGACCGTGATCCGGAATTCACGCGGGTGATCGACGAGCTCGAGCCGCTGGTCGCCCAGGAGTCCGGCTTCTCCCTGCGCCAGACCCTGTGCCGTCCCGAGGTGGTGACCGGGTTCGACCGGGTGCAGCCGGTGATCTTCGCCATCCAGTTGGGCCTGGCCGCCATGTGGCGCTCCCACGGCGTCGAGCCGGCGGCTGTGATCGGCCATTCCATGGGCGAGGTCGCAGCCGCCGTGGCAGCGGGAGCACTGAGTGTCCGGGACGGCGTACGGGTCATCTGCCGGCGCTCGCGGCTGATCCTGCGGGCCGCCGGGAAGGGCCTGATGGCCTCGGTCGCCCTGGGCCGCGACGAGGTCGAACGGCTGCTGACCGAAGAGGATGTGGACGGGGTGAGCGTCGCGGTCGTCGCGTCGCCGGACAACACCGTCATCGGCGGGGACGCCGACCGCATCCGCCACCTCGCCGAGGACTGGGAAGCTCGCGGCGTCGGCATCCGCGTGATCGAGGTGGACGTCGCCTCGCACACCGCCCACATGGACTCGATCCTGCCCGACCTCGCCGATGCGCTCGCCGACGTGACCGGCAGGCAGCCGACAGCCGCCTTCTACAGCACCGTCACCGACGACCCACGCGACCGCGCCGCCTTCGACGCCGCCTACTGGTCGGACAACCTGCGCCGCGTGGTGCGCTTCGCCGACGCCGTGCGGGCCGCGGCCGAGGACGGGCACCGCCTGTTCGTCGAGATCGGCCCCCACCCCGTACTGACCCACCCCGTGCAGACCACGCTCAGCGCGCACGGCCACACGAGCACCGCGGTCGTCCCCTCCCTGCTGCGCGACACCGACGAGACGGTGGCGTTCCAGACCCACGTGGCCGCGCTGCACTGCGCCGGTCACCCTCTGGACTGGGCCGACCGCTACGGCGAGGGAACCCTGGCCGACGTACCGCCCACCACGTGGGAGCGCACGCGGTACGTCGTCGAACCCTCGCCCATGCGGCTGTCGGCCGGGACCCACACCTCCCGCGCCTCGCACCCGCTGACCGGACCGCACACCGTCGATCCCGACGGCGAGGGCCGTCACCTGTGGCAGACCCTCGTCACCCCCACCACCCTGCCCTGGCTGGACGCGCACCGTGTCAACGACGTCGCCGTGGTGCCGGGAGCCGCTCTGTGTGAGATGGCCGTCGCCGCCGCCGCCGACCTCTACGCTGTCGGCCCGGAGCGGCTGCGCTTGACCGGTATCGACCTGGAGCGGCTGCTGCTGCCGGCCGCGGACGGCACCTCTGTCACCGCGACCGCCGAGGCGGCGGGCCCGCACACCGCCCGCTGGCGGGTGGTCAGCACGCAAGACGACGGCACGTCCGTCCAGCACGCCCGGGCGCACCTGCACGTCACGCCCGAACGCGAAAGCGTCCCGCAAGGCTGTGATCTGGAGCATCTGCTGGCGCAGTTCCCGCACACCGTGGACGTCTCGGACGTCTACCGGCAGATGCGCGAGCGCGGCGTGCACCACGGCCCGCCCTTCCTCGGCCTCGTTTCCCTGCACACGGACGAGTCCCGCGCAGACCGCGCGGGCGCCCGCCTCCTGGCCCGCGTTCAGGTACCCGACGCGGGGCGGGCCGCGGCGCAGGCGCTGCACTGCCACCCCGTGATGCTGGACAGCTGCCTGCAGGCCGTCGCGGGCGCCGTCCTGCGCAGCGGCGCCGTACCGGCCGGCGGCATCCTGCCCCGGGGCATCGAGGAGCTGCGGCTGTACGGGACGCTGCCGCTCGCCGGGTACTGCGTGGTCACCCTCGGGCACATGGAGGGCGACCGGTACACGGCGGACTTCCGGCTGTGGGCTGACGACGGGTCCGTCATCGCGGACGCGACCGGAGTGGAGTTCCGCTGCGTGCCCGCCGAGAGCGCCGAGGAGCGCTTCGGACGCCGTCTGCTCCAGGCCTCGTGGGAGCACTGCGAGCGCCCCGCCCTGAAGCCGCCGACAGGAAGCTGGACCCTTTGCGCGGAACCCGGACGGGAGACGTTCGCGGCCGCGCTGGGCGAGGCGCTCCGGGAACGGGGTGCCACGGTGGACGTCCGGGCACTGAGCCCCCAGGACGCCGCCGCGCCGGTGACGATGCCCCGCCCGCGTCGAGAGCCACCGCAGGCGGTGGTGTACCTGCCGGCACCGGGCAGCGCATCGCCGTCTCCCGACCTGCTGGCGCGGGAGCAGACCGGCCGTCTGGTGGAAACGGCCCGCGCTCTGGCGCCGGGCGAGGGCGGTGGGACGACGCCGAGGCTGTGGACCGTCACCGGCAACGCGCAGCGGGTCGTGTCCGGGGACCGGCCGGACCTGGGACAGGCGGGTCTGCGCGGCCTGGTGCGGGTCCTGAGCTACGAGCACCCCGAACTGCGCCCCGCAGTCCTGGACGTCGACCCGCACACTGCGGTCGCCGACGTGGCCGGGGAACTGCTGTCCTGCCCCGACGAGCAGGACGAGATCGCCTACCGGAACGGGACGCGGTACCTGGCCCGTCTGCGCAACGGCCCGCTCGAGGAGTCGCAGCGTCGCCAGGCCGCCGTCGACCGCGCCCGTGACCGGGTGGCCCTGCACCTGGCACGCCCCGGTGACCTGGACTCCTTCGAGGTCGTCGCCCAGACCCGCCGCCGGCCCGGCCCGGGCGAGGTCGAGGTGCGGATCGCCGCCACGAGCGTGAACTTCATCAACGTGCTCCAGGCCATGGGCGTCTACCAGCGCTTCAGCGCGGGCGAGGAGCGCTTGGACGTCAGCGCGTTCGACGGGGTGGGCGTCGTCACCGCCCTCGGAGACGGTGTCCAGGAGGCGGCGGTGGGAGACCGGCTGGCCGCGATGTTCGTCGAAGGCAGCCAGTCCACCCTCATGTCCTCCTTCGCGACCGTCCGCGCCGACTGCACCCTGCCGGTGCCGGACGCGCTGAGCGCACAGGACGCCGCCGGCCTGCCGTGCGCCTACCTGACCGCCTGGTACGCCCTGTACCACCTGGCGCGGCTGCGGCCGGGTGAGAAGGTACTCATCCACTCGGCGAGCGGCGGCACCGGTCTGGCCGCACTGAACCTCGCCCGGGCCCGTGGGGCGGAAGTGTGGGCGACCGCGGGCAGCGAGGCCAAGCGGGCGTATCTGCGCGGCTTGGGCGTCGAGCACGTCATGGACTCCCGCACCCTGGACTTCGCCGACCAGGTCCGCGACCTCACCGCGGGACACGGCGTCGATGTCGTCCTCAACTCCCTTACGGGTCCGTCGCAGTCCGCGAGTCTCGACCTGCTGGCGCACCGGGGGCGCTTCCTCGAACTCGGCAAGCGTGACATCTACGCCAACGCCCGTCTGGGACTGCTGCCGTTCCGCCGCAACGTCACCTTCGCCGGCGTCGACGTGCTGATGATGATGCAACAGGACCCGGGCCTCCTCGCCGAGGGCTATCGCGAACTGGCCGGGATGCTCGCGGACGGCCAACTGCCGCTGCTTCCCGTCACCGAGCACCCGGTCGCCGAGGCGTCTTCGGCCTTCCATGCCATGGCCCGCGCCCAGCACACCGGCAAACTGGTCCTCACCTGGCCGGCCGAGGGCACCGCCACGCTGCCCGTGCGACCGCAGGACGTCCCCGTCGTCCGGTCCGACGCGAGCTACCTCGTCACCGGCGGGCTCGGCGGACTGGGGCTGCTGGTGGCCCGCTGGCTGGCCGAACGAGGCGCCGCGGCCCTCGTACTCACCTCCCGGAGCGCTCCTTCCCCGGCCACCCGCACCGCCCTGGACGCCATCACCGCCGAGTTCGGCACGCGCGTCGAGGTCGTGTGCGCGGACCTCGCCGAGCCGGGCGCCGCCGACATGCTCGTCCAGGCCGCCCTGGGCACGGGCCACCCGCTCGGTGGCGTCGTACATGCTGCGGCCGTCGTCGAGGACGCCACCGTCGCCAACCTCTCCCCAGCCCTCCTGGAGAAGGTGTGGCGCCCCAAGGCCACCGGGGCCTGGCTGCTCCACCACGCCACAGAGGGCCATGAGCTGGACTGGTGGGTGACCTTCTCCTCCGCCGCCTCGCTGCTGGGCAATCCCGGTCAGGGAGCCTACGCGGCGGCCAACGCCTGGCTGGACGAGTTCACTTCCTGGCGCCGGGCCCAAGGCCTGCCGACCACCTGCATCAACTGGGGACCGTGGGCAGAGGTCGGACGCGGCGCCTTCATGGCGGAACGCGGCTACGCCATGATCGACCCCGCGGAGGGCATCGCCGCCCTGGAACGCATCCTCGCCCACGACCGCGACCGCACCGCCTACACACCTCTCGACCTGGCACGGTGGCTGGAGTCCTATCCCGCCACGGCCCGCACCGCCTTCTTCGCCGAGCTGGCCGCCGCGACGACAGGTACAGATGCCGGTCACGACGGGAGCGCGCTGCTTGCAGCCCTGCGGGAGACGGACTGCCACCAGCAGCGTCAGCAGATCCTGCAGCCCCAGGTCGTGGAACACATCTCAGCGGTCCTGCGGCTGGGAGCCGACCGATTCGATGCCAACACCTCCCTGGTCACACTCGGCCTGGACTCCCTGATGGCCATGGCCCTGCGCAACCGCCTGCAGCGCGAACTGGGCCTGGACATCCCGACCACCGTGATGTGGACCCATCCGAACGCCTCGGCGCTCACCCGCTACCTCCTCGCCCGCCTCCACCCCGGACAGAGCCAGGTCGAGGCCCACTTGGAGACGGAAGCAGCAGCCTGCGCGCCGACCGCAGCCGGCTGACGGCTCCCCGCCCGTTCCGCCCGTTCCGCCCGACCGCTAGGTGACCACCGCATGCCTCCTCCCACCTCTGCCCGCACCCCCGCCACCTGGGACGTGATCGTCATCGGCGCCGGCCCGGCCGGCGCCACCGCCGCCCGCGTCGCCGCCGAGAGCGGCTGTCAGACCCTCCTGCTGGAGCGCGCCGCCATCCCCCGCTACAAGACCTGCGGGGGCGGCCTCATCGGAGCGTCAATCGCCGCCCTGCCCCCCGGACTGCCGGTGAAGGTCTACGACACGGCCGGGCAGTTCACCTTCGCCCTCAACGGCCACAGGGAACGCACCCTCACCTCTACCAGTCCGACGATCGCCATGGTCTACCGCAGTGAACTCGACGCAGCGTTGACCGAAGCCGCCGCTGCCGCCGGTGCCACGGTTCACGACAGCACCGCCCTGACCACCATGGAGCAACAGGGTGACAGCGTCACCGTCAAGACCAGCCGCGGCGACACCCTGCACGCCCGAGCCGTCGTCGGGGCCGACGGCAGCGCCAGCAGGGTTGCCCGGTACGTGGGAGTCCAGTGCGCTCAGGTCGACCTGGCCCTGGAGGTCGAGGTGCCGGTCGACGAACGGACGGCCGATCGGTGGCGTGGCCGTCTCCTCATGGAGTGGGGTCCGCTGCCGGGCTCCTTCGGCTGGGTCTTCCCCAAAGGCGACGTCTGCACCGCCGGAGTGGTGGCCGCCCGCGGCAATCCGGTGGCCCTGCGCGCCTACAAGGACGACTTCCTGACCCGGCACGGCCTCCACGGCCCGCGGCCCCTCCACGACACCGGCCACCTGACCCGGTGCCGGCGCCCCGACTCGCCCCTGAGCCGCGGGCGGGTGCTGGTCGCCGGTGACGCCGCGGCCCTCGTCGACCACTGGTCACGAGAAGGCATCTCGTACGCCCTGCGCTCAGGCGCTCTCGCAGGTCGTGCTGCGGTGCGTCTGGTCGCGGCGGTCACCGAGACGGAGGCGAGCACGGCCACCGCATGCTACGGGCAGGAGATCGACGACGTCCTCGGCGTCGAGATGCGGGCCAGCGGCACGCTGATGAACCTCTTCACCCGCAGCCCCGGCCTCGTCCACACCGCACTGACCCGGCTGCCCCCGGCATGGCGCCGCCTCGACGCCTACATCGCCGGCCGGACCAGCGTCGCAGGGATCATGACCACGCCCTTCGCACGCGGCGCAACCGCTCTGGCCACCCGCCTCCCCATCGGGGCCGCCAGAACCATCCCCCGTGAACCGCTTCTCACCTGAGAGCGACTCACTGCTCAAGCCTGTCGTTCGAGGCCGTGTCCAACGGCCTCAAACGACGGGTGCGCCCTGCTCACAAAGCCGCCCATGGGCCGGAGGCCCGACTCCGGCGCCGGATCACTCAGTGGAGCGCCGGGCCGGCCCTTTCCCGTTGCAATTTGTGGCGCCGCAGCGGGGAAACGATTCACTCATGCAGGGCAGCGGCACATCACCTCTCCCATTCGGATGACCTTTCGCCCCGGCGAGGAATGATGTTGGTGAAGGCCCATCGTACGTCTTATGGAAAGCTCTCCATCGCTTTTCTACCTCTGTGAGGTGATTCTCGCGATTTCCTGGCCTGCACGATGGCGAGGGGCGGACTTGCTCGTTTAGCTGGGAGGGTGGGAAATGAATGCGGGTATAGAGGGGACGCCGTCCGGCGTGACGGGGCGCAGAACGCGGGGTACGGGCGTACGCGAGGAGGCACGCGGTGCTGAAGATGACAGAACGCCAGGCGACGCCGGGCGCTTGCCTCGAGGCGCGGCTGCGAGAGGTCCACGCTCTCGTGGATCCGCCGCTCAGGAAGACCGTGGCGCAACTGCCCCTGCCGGAGAGCCGCATCGCCGGCTACCACCGAGGCTGGTACGAGGCAGACGGAAGCCCCTGTGCGGCGTCTGCCGCAGGGGGCAAGGCTCTGCGGCCGGCCCTGGTACTGCTGTCGGCCGCCGCCGTCGGCGGCCGGGCCGACGATGCCGTGCCCGGGGCGGTGGCGGTGGAGCTGATCCACGACTTCTCCCTGCTCCACGACGACGTGATCGACGGCGACCCACTGCGTCGGCACCGGCCCGCTGCCTGGCGGGTCTTCGGGATCGCGTCCGCTGTCCTGGCCGGTGACGCCCTTCTGGTGACTGCTCTGCGCACGCTGTCCTCGGCCCCCTCGGCGAGGGCGGACGCCGCGGTGCGCGAGTGTCTGGCGATGCTGGGCGAGCTGATGGCCGGGCAGAGTCAGGACGTGGCCTTCGAGCAGGTCGGCCGGGTGGGGGTGGAGCAGTATCTGGAGATGGCGGCGGGCAAGACCGGCGCGCTGATGGGGTGTGCCTGCGCTCTCGGCGGGGTGCTGGCCGGGGCGCAACCGGAGCGGGTCGCGGGACTGCGGGAGTTCGGGCGGTGCCTGGGCGTCGCCTTCCAGTGCGTGGACGACCTGCTCGGCATCTGGGGCCGCAGCGCGCTCAGCGGCAAACCCGTCGGCGCGGACCTCGCGGCGCGGAAGAAGTCCCTGCCGGTCGTCGCGGCCCTGGCCGACGGCGGTCCCGCGGGCCGGTCGCTGGCGGCCCTGTACGAGCGGCCGGACCCCCTGGGTGAAGACGACATCGCCCGCGCGACCGAACTCGTGGCGCAGGCGGGCGGCAGGGAGGCGGCCGAGCGGGAGGTCGCGCGGCAGACCTCGGCGGCCATGCGGGCCCTGTCGCGGGCGGAGCCCACGGCTGATGCGTACCGGCAGCTGCAGGAACTCGCGCTGATGTTGACATCACGGGACAGGTGAGACGCAGACCTCGCAAGCTGCACACTTCCGGGTGAAGCGGGATTTACCCAACCGCTCGGCGCAGCGGTACGTTCTGCCGGAGGACGCCGCCGTACGCACGGCTCCCCACTTCCATTCGCTTCGACGACACATACGAGAGGGCGGTCCGTGTCGGCTCCCCCGGCCATCAGCGTGTACGGCTTGCAGGTTACGCGGGGAAAGCACACGCTCCTGCGCGATGTCACCTTCACGGTGCCCCGGGGGTCCATCGTCGGACTGCTGGGTCCCAGCGGCTGCGGCAAGACCACGCTGCTGCGGTCAGTGGTGGGCATCCAGCCCAGCACGTCCGGACATGTGCAGGTGCTGGGTCACCCGGCCGGTTCGCGGGCGTTGAGCTGCCGCGTCGGCTACGTCACGCAGGCACCGTCCGTCTACGCGGACCTCACCGTCCTGGAGAATCTGCGGTACTTCTCGGCTGCTCTCGGCATGCGCGGGTGGCGGCGCGAGAATGCCGTGGTCCGTGTGGTGAAGGAGGTGGACCTGGCCGAGTACGCCGACAAGCCGGTCGCCCGCCTCTCGGGGGGCCAGTACTCGCGTGTCTCGCTGGCCGTCGCCCTCCTTGGTACGCCGGACCTGTTGGTCATGGACGAACCGACCGTGGGCCTGGACCCCCTGGTACGGAGGGAGTTGTGGGAAGTCTTCAAACGCCTTGCGCAAGGGGGGACCACGCTGCTGGTCTCCAGTCACGTCATGGACGAGGCGGACCGCTGCGACCGGCTCCTTCTGATGCGGGCGGGCCGTCTGATGGCTTCGGCCGGGCGGGCGGACCTGCTGCGGCACACTGGCTGCAGCAGCGTGGAGGACGCCTTCATGCATCTGGTGACGGCAGCGGCGAAGGCAGAAGCAGCCCCGCGACCGGTTCTGGACCACTTCCCGGCCCCCCTGATCACCGATGAGGTCCTGCCCGAGCTGGACCGTCCGTACTTCGCGGCGGAAGCGCGTACGTGAGCAGCGACGACCTCACGCCCGTTCCGCAGCTTCGGGGCCGTCCTCTGCCCTTTTCCCCGGGCATCACCATGGCGACGGCGCATCGGGTCCTGCAGCAGATTTCCCGCGACCGGGGCAGCACCGCGCTGATGCTCGTGATTCCCTGCATGCTGATGGTGCTGCTCAAGCTGATGTTCCACGATGCCGAGGAGTCCTTCGAGCGGGTGGGGCCGCAGGTGTTCGGCATCTTCCCGGTCATCGTGATGTATCTCGTCGCGTCCGTGTCGACGCTGCGCGAGCGGACGTCGGGGACGGCGGAGCGGCTGTTGACGCTGCCGGTGCAGCGGCTCGACATCGTCCTTGGATACAGCCTGGCCTTCGCGTTCCTCGCCCTGCTCCAGGCCGTGCTGTCCACGCTGCTGGCCGTCGGTCCTCTGGGGCTGGACATCAAGGGCCCGGCCTACCTGCTGATGGTCATCGCCATGCTCGGAGCCCTGCTGGGGCTGGCTCTGGGCATCCTCGTCAGTGCCTTCGCGCGCAACGAGTTCCAGGCGGTGCAGTTCCTGCCGGCCGGGGTACTGCCGCAGTTCTTGCTGTGCGGACTGTTCGTGCCCAGGCGGGAGATGCACGGCGCCCTCGATCTCCTGGCGCAGATCATGCCGATGACGTACGCCGTGCAGGCCGCCGGCGAAGCCGCTACCCATGAGGGCATCACGGGTGTCTTCGTCCGTGACGCCGTGCTCATCCTGCTGTGCGTCATCGGTGTCCTGGTGGCCAGTGCCGCCACGCTCAAGCGCTGACGGCCCGGCGGATGCCCCCGCCACACGCACACGCGCCGGACGGGTGGGGCACGGCCGCGAGCCGTACCCCACCCGTCCCGGGTGCTGCGGGTGTGCGAGGCAATCAGAACCCGATGCCGCCGCCGTTCGAGGTGTTCCAGGCGAATCCGGCACTGACGTTGCCGTTGCTCGGGAACTCGAACGGGCCGAAACGGATGGGGCGCCCGCCCTGGTGACCGAAGCCGGGAACGTCGCTGCCCACGGCGACCGGCGCGGATGCGGTGGCGGGGGCCGCCGGTGCGGCGAACGCCGACGAGGCGGCGGCTCCGGTGACAAGGGCGGCCGCCGCCACCGTGACCACCGCGGCACGACGCAGAATTGACATGACTCTCTCCAATGAAAGGGAAGGGGTTGGTCTGCCGACAGCCTATCGGGGCCGACAATGTCCCTTCCTGAATTACCAGGCCATTCCCTCGAACGAGGCAGGTAAAAGTTTCCATGCCCACGGTATGGGAATCAATTTTTCCGTATTTCACGCCGGATGGATTTTTCACAGAAGCCTCTTCTAGCGTGGCCGCATGAAGAAAGTCGTGCTTCTGTGTGCCGCGGCCGTGCTGACCTGGCCCGCCGCCATCGTCCCCCCGTCGCCCGCGTCAGCCGCCACCGCGCCACCTGTCCCGCACCACGCGCCGGTCGGCCCCGCCGCGTGGACTCCTCCCCCGGCACCGTCCTGGCAGCCGCCAAGGACCCATCGATCCGGCGTCATCGCTCTGGTGAACGCCGAACGGGACGGGGCCGGTTGCGGTCCGCTGAGACAGCACTCGCTGCTGGCGGTGGCCGCGGACGCCCACAGCCGGTACATGGCCCGGTCCGGGCGCCTCTCACATCGCGGCCAGGACGGATCGACGCCGGCCGGGCGGCTCAACGCCGCCGGATACGGAAGCGGCCGGGCGGGCGAGACCCTTGCCGCCGGACCGGCGGACCCGCAAGCAGTCGTACGCGCCTGGATGAGCAGCCCTCCCCATCGAGGCGTCCTGCTGACCTGCGCCTTCCTCCACGTGGGCCTGGGCCGCACCGACGGCCGTGGCGGACCGTGGTGGACGCTGCTGCTGGCCGCGCCGCGCTGAGCCCCCTTCCGGGGTGCGGGTGGTCGGATCCGGGTCAGATCAGGGTGTCGTCCCACCACCAGGCCAGGGTCGGTGCCGATGCCGGCGGCGCACTGCGGCCGTCGGCGGGGGCCGCTGCCCAGTCCAACGGCGCCTCGTCCATGGCGTCCGGCACGTGGCCCAGGCTCAGGTAGCGCGGGACGCGCAGCCCCCACTCGGCGTTGCCGCGGATTCCGTAGCACAGCCCCTGGAGGTATCCGGCCAACTCGGCCCCGGCCGTGCGCAGGACGCGGTCGTGAACCCGCAGGAACCGGGTGAGAATCCGGTCGCGGATGCGTGCGGCCGCTTCCACCGCCTCCTGCACTGACAGCTGCCGGTGAAGCATGAGCACGCTGTAGATGTTCTGGTCGGCGTGTCCGCGCGACATCTCCTTGCGCAGCGAATGCCGGTCGTTGTCCAGGGCTGCGACTGCGATGGCCATCTCCGTCAGCGCCCGCACGACCGGGCGATGCAGTTCACGGTCGGGGACCTCGGGTCCGGCCGCGAGCTCCAGCATCGCGAAAGTGGGCTCTCCGCCGGACGACAGCAGTCTCATGGCCAGGTACTCGTCCAGATCCGGCATGCGACCGGCTGCGACATTGCCGATCTGCCAGCACACCCCCGACAGCCAGGCCCGGTGTGCTGCAGTGAACCGGCGGACCTGCGCGGGCGTGCCGAAGGAGCGGAAGCGACCGACGATGTCCTGGAGCGCAGGGATGAAACGCTCCCCGCCGTCGGGAGCCGAGGGCGCCTCCGCCGCCCGCTGCACGCGGCCTGCCAGCGCACTGAACTGAGCAGGGCGGCTGCTCAGGGGGCCGTTGTCGCACCGGGCGTCATCGAAGGCGAACCCCCAGTACACCCACAGCGACGTGGCCAGCAGCCGGTCATCATCGGCGACCGGAGCAAACCGGGCGAAGAAGTCGGTGCTGTGCGTCGCCACGACCCACGCTTCCTCATGATCCGTGGCACACATACCGCTCTCGCGGATCCACCGCACGGCCTGCGCGTCCACCTGCCGCACATGCGGGTGGACGGCGGATTCGAGGGGGCAGTACAAGGCCGGCAGCTCGACCTCGGACAGCACGGCGCCCATGAGCCGCTCCAATCTCCTGGAAGAAGGGGGAAGTACTCATGCTCTGGGCCTCGTGGAAGGGGTATCGGTCACATCAGCGCGTTTCTCAGCACAAAACTCCGAAAAGGTAGTCGTCTCCTGTCGATTGACGCTCGGGCCGCCCCGGCGCTGCCCAGCCCCCGCCCGGGTCGTGAAACCGGCATGTCATGGCCGAGAACATCCGCCGGTCCCGGGGCAACGGACACTTCAGCCGGTACTACAACATGCCGCACATGAGTCCATGCGGACACCCGGCGCCCGACGTGTGCAAGACGCGGGCTGATCCGGTCGCTGCGAGATCGCCTGGAGCAGGTCGCCGACCTCGCATCCGGCAGCGCGCGGCCGACATCGGCCGACGCGACGACCCGGACCAGCGGGTGCCCGTCCGGGTGTTGGTGTCCTATGGCCGGGGCGTGGCCGTGGCCGTGGCGGTGGCGGTGGCGGTGCAAGACCTTCGGCGGCGCCCGGAGCCGGCCCAGACCCCGGGCGGGTCTCAAGCGCGGGCGGCGGCCTCGTCGGCCAGGGCCGTCAGGTCGGCGATGGACATCGCACCCGGCGGCAGCGACTCCCGCGCGAAGATGTTCGCCGCGTGCCGCAGGACGTCGTTGACCGGGGTCGGGACCCCGTGCAGCCGGCCCAGCAGGCAGATCTCCCCGTTGAGGTAGTCCGCCTCCACCGAACCCGTCCCCCGCGCCAGACTCTGCCAGGAGGACCCGCCCCGCACCCCCGCCGGCTGGTCCACCTTGCCGTCGCGCGCCTGCGACTGCTCGGCGTCCGAGGCGTACGCGATGCCCGCCGCACCGTAGGCCGCCTTCGCCTCGCGCACGGCCCGCAACAGCAGCGCCGCCTTCGCCGGCTCGGGCTCCGGTCCGGTCGTGGCCTGGATCGCGTTGCCCAGGTTCCCCAGCAGCTTCGCGTACTTCCACCTCATCACGTCCTCGACGAGCGGCGCCTCGAAGCCGGCCTTCCCGAGGTCCGCCGCGACGGCTCGGGACACCGCGTCCGTGCCGCCCGCCGCCCGGCCCAGGTGCAGGATGCCGGTCAGCGGCGTGCACAGCGCCGAGACCACGCCCGGCTCCAGGAAGGTCGCGGGCAGCCATACGCACATCCCGTACACGCGCGCGAAGCGCCGTAGCGCCAGCCGCTCGCTCTCCACGCCGTTCTGCGCGCACAGCACCGGCAGCCGCTGCGCCGCCGTGCCGCCGCCCGCGACCTCCGCGTCGCCCCACGCGTCGAGCGCGGCGATCGCGTCCTGGGTCTTCACCGACAGCAACAGCACGTCGTCCGGCTGCAGTTCGCCCAGCTCCTCCGGCCCGGTGACCACCGGGAGCCGGTGCACCCTGGTCCCGTCGGCCGTCGTGAGCCGCAGCCCGTCGGCCCGCAGGGCCTGGGCGTGCTCACCGCGTGCGACGAGTACGACCTCGCCGTCCGCCTCCGCGAGCCGTCCGCCGATGGTGGCGCCGACCGCGCCCGCGCCGATGATGATGTAACGCATGTCCACGAGCCTGGCACATCCCGCCCCCTGCGTTACCGTCGGGGCATGGTGAACGAGGTACTGGATCTCGGTGGGGAGTTGCCCGTACGGCGGCTCGGCTTCGGTACGGGCGGCCTGGTCGGTCCGGGCTTCTGGGGCCCGCGCGGCGGGCGGGCCGAGGCCAGGGCGCTGCTGCACACCGCGGTGGAGCGTGGGGTGACCCTCATCGACACCGCCGACAACTACGGCCCCGACCTGGCCGAGGAGCTGATCGCCGAAGCCCTGTACCCGTACGGGGAGCAACTCGTCGTCGCCACGAAGGGCGGGGTCGTGCGCACGGGGCCCGACCAGTGGCACGTGGCGGGCCGCCCGGAGCAGTTGCGGCAGCAGTGCGACGCGAGCCTGCGGCGTCTGCGCACCGACCGGATCGGCCTCTACCAGTTGCACCGCTTCGACCCCGCCGTGCCGATGACCGAACAGCTGGGCCTTCTGTCCGAGTTGCGGGCGGAGGGCAAGATCCGGCACATCGGACTGGACACCGTCACCGCCGGGCAGCTGCGGCTGGCACGGGAGTCCGCCCCGATCGCCTCGGTGCAGAACTCCTACAACCTGCTGGACCGCGGCTCGGCGGAGGTGCTCGCGCTGTGCGAGGCGCACGGGATCGCGTTCCTCCCCTACCACCCCCTGGGGAGCGGCGCCCTCACCCGCGAGAGCGCGGCCGCCGTCACCTCGGTGGCCGCGGCCCACCGCGCGGGTCCGGGCCAGATCGCCCTGGCGTGGCTGCTGCACCACTCCCCCGTGCTGTGCCCGACGCCGGGCACCGGTTCCCCCGTCCACCTGGCGGAGAACCTGGACGCCGCGACGATCGACCTCTCCGCGCGGGAACTGGAGCTGCTGGACGCGCTCGCCTGAGGGGCGGTGTCAGGCTCCGGTCAGCGCCACGAGCTTGGCGACGGTGTTCCAGTTGCGGGTGGTCGCGTCGATGCCCTTGACGACGGCGGGCCTGGCGAGGGCCTCGGCCAGTTTGGAGCGGCCCAGTCCGTCGGGGGCATAGAGATAGAGGACGCGGTCGCCGAGCCGGTACTCCTCGGGGAGGTACGCCGCTTCGTCGAGCGCGGCGAAGCGCTCGGCGCCGGGCTGTTCGGAGAAGAAGGTGGCGTGGAGCTGCCTGCCCTCCAGCTCCGCGGCCGGGAAGGGGCACGCCTCGGCGACGGCGCGCAGGTACGCGCCGTCCACCACCAGGCACGCCACCCGGAACCCGAAGTGGTCCTCGATGGCCGTCTCCATCTCCCGGGCGAGTGCCGCCGGGTCCTCCTTGGCGCTGCTGAAGACGGCGTTGCCGCTCTGCAGATACGTCTGCACGTCGCCGTGGCCGAGCCCCTCCAGCAGGGAGCGCAGCTCCGCCATCGGGACCTTCCTGCTCCCGCCGACATTGATCCCGCGCAGCAGCGCCGCGTATTTCTTCGTCATGGGGGCACCCTAGGGCCCGAGGTGTCGATGAAGTCGGCGGGTTGTCCGGTGCGATGTCGGGGGCGGCCGGGGCCCGGATGTGTCGTCAGCGGCAGAACGAGGCCGCCCCCGGGGTGTCCCGGTCCCGCAGGGCAGCAAGCGGCGGGGGCGCTCGTGGCGCGGACCCGTCGGGGCCGGCTGCGGGGCGCCTTGAGTCGTCGTCGGATCGTCGGCGTGCCCGGCATGGACCAGCCCCTTTGCAAGGGGCGACGGAGGAGTGATGCGTGACGGCTTATCGGCTCACGGTCGTGACCGCCCGGCCCGCGCCACCGAGTCGGCCGCGGACCAGCCGACTGCCGTAGTCGGGGTGGCGGCTACGGCAGTTCGGCCTCGATGAGGTCGGCGGCCTGACGTGTGCCGCCCTCGGTGGCCATCTGCGCGCGGACGGCCTCGGCGCGGGCGGCGACGCCGGGGTCGGCGACCAGTGCGAGGACCGCCTCCCGGAGGGTCGCGGCGTCGGCCTCGGCCATGGGCACGTGCCGCGCCACGCCGAGCGAGACCAGCATGTCGGCGTTGCCGAACTGATCGACGGCCTGCGGGACGGCGACCATCGGGGTGGCGGTGGCGAGCCCCTCCTGGCTGCCGCCGGCGCCCGCGTGGGTGATGAAGGCGTCGGCCTGGCGCAGGATGTCCAGCTGGGGAACCCAGCGGTGGACCTCGACGTGGGCGGGGATCTCGCCCAGGTCGGCCTCGTCGGTGAACGTGCCGATCTGGAGGACGACGTGCCAGTCGGGCAGGTCCGCGAAGGCGTCGATGCAGGCGCGGTAGAAGGCGGGCTGCTTGGTGAAGGCGGAGCCGAGCGAGACCAGTACCACCTTCTTGCCGACGGCGGTCGCGGGCCTGCTCCAGGTGCCCTGGGTCGCGGTGCGGTCGCCCTGGCAGGCGCCGACGAAGGTGTACACGGATGCGTCGACGCGGTCGGCGTGGGGCTGGAGCGCCTTGGGGATCAGGACGAGGCTGCGGCGAGGGCGGCCCTGGAAGCGGTCGACCTGGTCGCCGAGGCCGTTCTCGGTGAGCCAGGCCGCGAACGCCGCGTAGTACGCCCGGCCGCGCGGGGACGCCTTCAGCTCGGCGAACATCGGCTCGGCGACCTCCTGTTCGTAGCCCTCCCAGGCGACGATGTTCGGGGAGAGGGAGACGGCGGGGACTCCCCACCGGTGGGCGAGCACGGGCGCCGGATAGGAGGTGATGTCGTGGAGGACGAGGTCCGGCTCGTCACCTTCGAAGGCGGCGGCGAGCTGCGGGAGCGCCTGGACGGCGTCCTTCAGGAACGGCTCCAGGTTGTCGATGAGCTCGGTGCCCCAGGCCTCCGGGTCATCGTCGGTGGGGAGGGTGGAGGTGTAGACGACGGGCGTGGCGCCGGTCTCCGCGACCTTCTCGGCGAAGGCGGCGGGGATGGCGTAGCTGACGCGGTGCCCACGCGAGACGAGTTCCCGGATCACCTCGATGCTCGGATTCACGTGGCCGTGGGCGGCGATGGAGAACATGGCGATGTGTGCGGGCTTGGCTGAGGTCATGATCGGACCATAGCGAGACGATACGTCTCGTGCAACTTCTTTCGCGCCACACGGCCGCGGAATCAGCCCGTACGGGCCCGAGCCCGGGGGCCGCCGGGCGCCGCGATGCGCTCGACATCCGTGGTGAGCGAGTCCAGCCAGATGAGAGCGGCGAAGAACCGAGGCGGCCCCACACCCGGCTCCGCACCCGCCGTCCCGCCCCCGTCGCCCGCGTCACCGCCCGCGCCCGACTCGGCGTCTCCGGCAGCCCGTCCGGTGGCGGGGCCGGCGGCAGGAGGTCCGGTCGACGGCAGGTCCGGCGGGGGTGGCGCGCCCGGCAGGTCCGGCGGGGATGGGGCCGCGCGGTCCGCCGCTGCCTGCATGCTGGTGGTCACCGTGACCGAGCGGTCGTGCAGCAGCGAGGCGTTCTCCGGGAGGAGGGGCGGGCCTCCGTAGGCGAGGAGGCGGCGCGAGCCCCACAGCACGTGATGGCCCGACATCATGGCCGCCTGCCAGTCCGGCGCGGCGTCGGCGGGCACCCGGGGCTCGCTCAGGTGCTGCGCGTACGCCGACTCCGCCAGTGTCAGCGCGTGCTGGAGCGGCCTGTCGTCGGGGGTGTTCCCCGGCCGGCCCGCCGCCACCGCGGCCGTGGTGCCCTCGACCGTCTCGGCCTCCCTCGTCAGCAGCAGGGCGACCGCCCGGCGCAATTCCTCCTGCGCCCCCCGCGGCCAGGCGAGCAGCCCGAACACGATGCCGATCAGGCTGCCGACGATCACGTCCAGGATCCTGATCTCGGCCAGCCGCCACGTCACGGGCGCGAGCTGTGCGAAGACGAACGACACGACGAGGGTGAACATGGCCTGGGCCCAGCCCACCCCCCGAACCGGCCCCACCCGGAAGGCGATCAGCATGACGAACGGCAGCGCGACGGCGTAGACGGTGGTGCGACCGCCGACCAGGGTCAGTACGGCCGCGGCCGTCAGGGCGCCGACGAGCGTGCCGGTGAGCGCCTGGCGTACGGTGGCCCGGGTCTGGGCGGCCGTGGTGCGGGTCAGGCTGAGGACGGCCAGCATCGCCCAGAAGCCGTGGGGCAGCGACTCGACGCCCGCGATCGTACGGGCGGCCGCGAGCGCGAGGCTGATCCGGACGGCGTTCTGGAAGTACACCGACCGGGGGCCGGCGTGGGCTGCCAGCCGGTGCCACCACAGGCGGGGCGCGAGGTGGCCGGCGTACCAGAAGCGGGCGGCGTCGGTCTCGGCCGGCACCCGCGCGCTCCGGCCCCGCACCGCCAGTTCGGCCGCCGTCGTGAAGGCGACCGTGGCGTCCGCCACCTCCAGGAGCGCCGCCCGTCGGCGGCCCCGCGCGGGGGTCGAGGACTCTTCCAGAGCCGCCGCGGCCGTGGCCCGCGCCCGTACCCGCCGCAGGGTCCCGGCCGCGTCGGTCGCGTCGTCCTCGCCGTCCAGCAGCGCGGCGGTCTCGGCGGCGGCCCGGCCGACCGCGATCAGCACCTCGGGCCCCTGCTCCGGCGGCAGCCCGCCCGGGGGCGGCGCGGGAAGCCTCGCCATGCGGTGGAGGAGGGTGCGCGCGGCCAGGCCCGCGTGGGCGAGGGCGCGGTCCCGCAACCCCGGCCCGGCGGGCCGGTCGGCCTCGTCGACCCGGGAGGGACGCAGCGCCTCACCGGCCGCCAGGGCCGCCTCCGTCGAGGCGGCGGACAGCGTGTACGGCGCACGGCGCAGCTCGGCGGCGCAGCGCGCGGCGGTGTCGGCCGCCTCGGCGGCCAGCCGCCGATAGGAGGGGCCGGGCTGCTCGGGCAGTACGAAGATCTCGGCGAGGACCAGCAGCGCGAGGCCGGACATCGCCCCGGCGAGCCGCTCGTCGAGTGTGTCCGGCGCATAGGGCGGGAAGCACGGCAGGATGTAGAGCAGTTGCAGCCCGGGAGCGGCGCCCGCCGCGCGGGGCCCGGCCGCGGCCACGAAGGCCAGGAGGAAGCCGATCAGCAGCATGCCGGCCACGGCGCTCCAGGTCCGTACCGCGAGGTAGGTGCCGAACACGATCAGCACGGCGGCCACGGGCGCCGTCCTGACCAGTACGGCCGCCCGCTGGCGCCCGGTGCCCGGGATATGGGAGAGGGCGGCCATGGACACCACCCCGAAGAGGGCGTACGTCGCCGCCACGGGCCGGTCCAGGCCGTACAGGCAGACGAAGAACGCGACACACGCCGCAAGGGTGGTGCGCAGGGCGCGCCGCGTCACGCTCGCCGGGCCGCGGCGGGCGCGTCCGTCACGTTCGGCACCCATGACTCCAGCATCGGACCGCCCGCCGGAAGCCACCACACGCCGGCTCGGGTGCCGGTCCGACGGGCGCCCCGACGCTCCCCCGCCCGCCCCGGCCGGACGGTGGTAGAACAGAACCGCGAAAGCGCACGGCGGACACGACCACTCCGCACCCGGCGAAGGGCGAGACCAGCGGCATGGACGAGGCGCGGGCCAGGGACGTACTGACGGGGGCGGGCCTCGCGCAGGGGGACGCGAGCCGGGCACCGGTCCTCCTCGCGCTTGGCGAGAACGCCGTCTTCGCCGTCGGTGACCTGGTGGTGAAGGTGGGCCGGGAGGCGTCGCTGCTGGAGCGGGCCGAACGGGAACTCGCGGTGGCCGCATGGTTCGCCGCGTCCGGGGTCCCGGCGGTCCGCCCGGCCGAGCCGGAGCCGCGGCTGGTGGACGGGCACCCGCTGACCCTCTGGCACCGGCTCCCGGACGCGGTGCGACCCGCCGGCCCTGCGGACCTGGCGGTGCTGCTGCGCGCCGTCCACGCCCTGCCCGAGCCGCCGTTCGTCCTCCCCGCGCGGGACCTGCTGGTGGGGGTCGAGCGCTGGCTGCGGCTGGCGGGGGACGCCGTCGACCCGGCCGACGCGGCGTACCTGCGGGCCCGCCGGGACGCCTACGCCGGTGAGGTGGCGGCCCTGACCCCGCACCTCCGGCCGGGCACCGTGCACGGCGACGCCCTCCCCCGCAACGTCCACGTGGGTCCGGACGGTCCGGCCCTGGTCGACCTGGAGACCGTGTCGGCCGACCTGCGCGAGCACGACCTGGTGGTGATGGCCCTCTCCCGTGACCGGTACGGCATGCCCGCCGAGGAGTACGGGGCGTTCGTGGCGGCGTACGGGTGGGACGTGCGCGACTGGGCGGGCTGCGCGGTCCTGCGCGGAGCCCGGGAGACGGCCAGCTGCGCCTGGGTCGCCCAGCACGCCCCCGCCAACCCCGGGGCACTGGCCGAGTTCCGCCGCCGCGTGGCCTCCCTCAGGGACGGCGACCGGAAAACGCAGTGGCGTTCGTTCTAGGATCCGGATACCAAGTGACCATGGAGTTTCCCGTCACCGTCCACCGGGCCCGGCTCGGCCCCCAGGAGTTCAGAGTCGTCCGCCCGGCCCGCCCGTTGGAGCACGCGGTGCTCCTGGACGACGGCTGGTTCCTCAACGCCTACGTCGACGAGGCGGCCGCGCGGCTCATGGCCGGGCTGTGGAAGCTGGCCGCCACCTCGCCGCGCTCACTGATCCATCTGCCGCTGCGTCGCGCCGGCGCCCCGGAAGCCGGGACCCGCCCGCTCGACCTCGTCCTGCTGCACCATTCGCTGCAGTTCGCGCCCTCGCGCTGGAAGCAGCTGCGGGGCAGGCTCGGGCCGGGGCTCCGCCAGAGCGTCTCCGTGCCCGCCTCGGATCCGGAGACCGACCACGCGGCCCTGCACCACGCGGAGAACCGCGACCTGTTCCACCAGCACCTCCACGCCGAGACGCTGTTCATGACGGGCAGCGCGAAGGTGTTCCGGGAGACCGCCGGGGCCTTCCGCGAAGTCGCCGACCGCGGCCCGCGACACGCCCTCGACGCTTCGCCCGACCGGCATTACTGCGCAACCCTGCGCTCGGGCGACGACGGGGCGCGCGAGATCCACATCGAGTACAGCCAGGCGTGGCAGGCGTAGCCTCGCGGCTCAGGCCGGGACCAGACCGCGCAGCGGCCAGGCCGTGTCGATCACCGCGTCCGGGGTGCCCTGCCGGCGCAGGTACGACTGGAAGTCCCGGGCCCAGCGCGCGTGCCAGGTGCCCTGCCGGGCGTGCAGGTCGGCCGGGGTCAGCGCCGCCACCTCCGGGTGGCGCTCGGCTATCGCCCGGGCCACCTGGACCGCGGCCAGCGCGTCCGCCCCCGCGTCGTGCGCGTCGTCGAGGGTGACCCCGTACACCCCGCAGACCGCTTCCAGGGTCCGCTTGCCCCGCCGGTAGCGGTCCACGGCCCGGTCGATGGTCAGCGGGTCCACCACCGGCCCGGTCTCCGCCCCGCCCAGCCGGTCGGCCAGCGACGGCAGCCCGTGCCGGGCCAGTTCGGCGGTGAGCAGGGTCAGGTCGAAGGCCGCGTTGTAGGCGACGACCACCGCGCCCGCCCGCCAGTGCCCGACCAGCGCCCGCGCGACCTCGTCCGCGACCTCCCGCACCGGGCGGCCCTCTGCGACCGCCCGCTCCGTGCTGATCCCGTGGATCGCCGAGGCGCCTTCCGGGATCGGTATCCCCGGGTCCGCGAGCCAGCCGCGCCGCTCGCGCACCGCTCCGTCCCGCACCTCGACCAAGGCCGCCGTCACGATCCGCGACTCCCCCGGCTCCGTGCCGGTCGTCTCCAGGTCGAACCCGATCAGCACACCGCCGTGCCAGTCCCCCATGCCGCGCCAGTCCTCCACCCCGTGCCCCTCCCCCGTACACCTTCGGTCAACGGCTTTCAGCCTGCCACGGGGCACTGACAAGCCGGACGACGCCCCCCTCGGGGGGCCTCACGGGCCTCACGGACCTCCTGGGCCTCGCTGCCCTCGCAGACCTCAGGGACCGCACGAGCCTCAGGAGCCGCACGAGCCTCACGGGCCGCACAGACATCGCAGAGCAGACCGCACGGACCTCACGACACCGGGCGGGAGTCCTCCCACATCGACTCGAACTCCTCCCGGTACGTCGTGAACAGCCCGTGGTCCGCGTCCTTCGGCACTCCGCGCCCGCCGCCCCGCAGCACCAGGACGGGGGACTCCATGCCCCGCGCGCGCCGCAGGTACGACTGGACCACGGCGATGCCCGAGTTCTGCCCCTCCACCAAGTAGGCGGTGAAGCGCGGGGTCTCGTCGAAGACGTGGATCTCGAAGCGGGAGGGATCCCGCAGCCCGGCCCGGACCCGGCGGACGTGCAGGATGTTCATCTCCACCGAGCGGCTCAGCTCGCCCTTGCGCAGACCCAGTTCGCGCTCGCGCCGCTTGACCGCGCTGCTCGCCGGGTTCAGGAACAGCAGCCGCACGCGGCAGCCGGCCTCCGTGAGCCGGACGAGTCTTCGGCCCGAGAAGTTCTGGACCAGCAGGTTGAGCCCTATGCCGATGGCGTCGAGCCGCCGCGCGCCGCCGAAGAGGTCCTCGGCCGGGAGCTGGCGCTGCAGTCGCACCCGGTCCGGGTGGACGGAGACGACGTCCGCGTACCGGTCGCCCACCAGGTCCTCGACGGCGTCGATCGGCAGCCGGTCGGCCGAGGGGCTTCCGGCGCCCCCGCCCAGCACCTCCAGCAGCCGCGCCGAGGCCCGCTCCGCCTGCTCCAGCACGGGCCGCGACAGCGCCCGGTTGCGGGAGACGACGTTGCGGGTGACCTCCAGCTCGTCCAGGGCCAGCTCGATCTCGCGCCGGTCGTCGAAGTACGGCTCGAAGCAGGGCCAGTGCTGGACCATCAGCTCCCGCAGCTGGGGCAGGGTCAGGAAGCTCAGCACGTTGTCGTCGGCCGAGTCGAGCAGGTAGCCCTTGCGCCGGCTGACCTCGCGCACGGCCACGGCCCGCTGCACCCACTCCTGCCCGGCGGGCCCGGCGGCGGCGACCACCCAGTCGTCCCCGCCGTGCACCGGCTCGTAGATCGGCCGCAGCACGGCCCCGACCACCGAGCGCAAGCGCTGTTCGATCAGGTTGAGCCAGATGTACGCCCGGCCGGCCCGCTGGGCCCGGGTACGGACCTCGCTCCAGGCCTCCGTACTCCAGTCCAGCTCGGCGCCGGCCCGTACGCTCCCGGCCGCCGCCGGTCCGCCCGCCAGGGAGACCGCACCGGCCGCGATTCCCGCCGGGGCCCCGCCGGGGACACCCCCTGGGGCGTCCGCCGGGCCACCCTCGTGACTGCTGTCACCAGGGGGCAGCTCCAGACCTCCCGAGCTCACCCGTGCACCGCCTTCTGCGTCTGGACGCCCGTCTCCAGTGATCACGGAAGGGTACTCCGCGCGCGCGGCCCGCTGCAGCCCGATGGCCCTTACACCGGCTGCCCGTTGACCCATTATCGGATGCACACACAGTCCGCTGACCCGCCTATCAGCTCTGCGGGTCACCCGGTAGGACCCCTCCCAAGTCCGCGCATGGAGCCCCTCTTTCGGGGAAGATCGGGCAGTGACGTGGTCCACGCCGGATCAGCCGGGACACCCACCGACAACGCGGGAAGAGTCGTTATCTATGCAGGTCTGGCCTGGACAGGCGTATCCGCTCGGCGCCACTTACGACGGCGCCGGCACCAACTTCGCGGTCTACTCCGAGGCCGCCCGACGCATCGAGCTGTGCCTCCTCCACGACGACGGTTCGGAGTCCGCCGTGGAACTGCGCGAGACGGACGCCTTCGTCCGTCACGCGTACCTGCCCGGGGTGATGCCGGGCCAGCGCTACGGCTTCCGTGTCCACGGCCCCTACGAGCCCGAGCGCGGGCTGCGCTGCAACGCGGCGAAGCTGCTGCTGGACCCGTACGCGCGGGCGATCAGCGGCAGCGTCGCCTGGGGCGAACAGGTGTACGGCTACCACTTCGGCCGGCCCGATTCGCGCAACGACCTGGACTCCGCCCCGCACACCATGAGCTCGGTCGTGGTGAATCCGTACTTCGACTGGGCCAACGACCGGCCGCCGCGCCACGAGTACCACCACACCGTGCTGTACGAGGCCCACGTCAAGGGTCTGACCATGCGCCATCCGGACCTTCCCGAGGAGCTGCGCGGCACGTACGGGGCGCTCGCGCACCCGGCGGTCATCGGCCACCTCGCCAAGCTCGGGGTGACGGCGCTGGAGCTGATGCCGGTGCACCAGTTCGTCAACGACCACCGGCTGGTCAACGACGGGCTGAGCAACTACTGGGGCTACAACACCATCGGCTTCTTCGCCCCGCACAACGGCTACGCCTCGGGCGACCGCGGCCAGCAGGTGCTGGAGTTCAAGTCGGCGGTCCGGGCCCTGCACGAGGCCGGCATCGAGGTGATCCTGGACGTGGTCTACAACCACACCGCGGAGGGGAACCACCTGGGCCCGACGCTGTCCTTCCGCGGCCTGGACAACGCCTCGTACTACCGGCTGGCGGACGATCCCCGCCACTACATGGACACCACCGGCACCGGGAACTCGCTCCTGATGCGCTCCCCGCACGTACTCCAGCTGATCATGGACTCGCTGCGCTACTGGGTCACCGAGATGCACGTGGACGGCTTCCGCTTCGACCTGGCCGCGACGCTGGCCCGCCAGTTCCACGAGGTGGACCGGCTGTCGTCGTTCTTCGACCTGGTCCAGCAGGATCCGGTGGTCAGCCAGGTGAAGCTGATCGCCGAGCCGTGGGACCTGGGCGAGGGCGGCTACCAGGTGGGCAACTTCCCGCCGCTGTGGACCGAGTGGAACGGCAAGTACCGCGACACCGTACGGGACCTCTGGCGCGGGCAGCCGCGCACGCTCGCCGAGTTCGCCGGGCGGCTGACCGGCTCCTCGGACCTCTACCAGGACGACGGGCGGCGGCCGCTGGCGTCCATCAACTTCACCACCTGCCACGA
The DNA here is from genome assembly GCF_053610945.1 of Streptomyces sp. NPDC054849. Taxonomy (NCBI): domain Bacteria; kingdom Bacillati; phylum Actinomycetota; class Actinomycetes; order Kitasatosporales; family Streptomycetaceae; genus Streptomyces; species Streptomyces sp. NPDC054849. The sequence continues at coordinate 6,692 of NZ_JBSGZI010000089.1, read as the reverse complement.
CGGTTTCACCCTGCACGACCTGGTCTCGTACGACGAGAAGCACAACGAGGCCAACCGGGAGGGCAACCGGGACGGCGAGGCCCACAACCGGTCCTGGAACTGCGGGGTGGAGGGGCCGACCGAGGACCCGGAGGTCCTGCAGCTGCGCGAGCGCCAAATGCGCAACTTCACGGCCACCCTGATGCTGTCGCAGGGGGTGCCGATGCTGAGCCACGGCGACGAGTTCGGCCGTACCCAGGGCGGCAACAACAACGCCTACTGCCAGGACAACGAGCTGTCGTGGGTGAGCTGGCCGGAGCCCGGCAAACCGCCGCCGTCCCTGCTGGAGTTCACCCGGCGGATGGTGTGGCTGCGCCGCGACCACCCGGTCTTCCGGCGGCGCCGGTTCTTCCACGGCCGGCCGGTGGAGGGCACCCACGACGAGCTCTCCGACATCGCGTGGTTCACCCCGCACGGGGAGGAGATGAGGGCGCGCGACTGGCAGGCGCAGCACGCGCGGGCGCTGACCGTCTTCCTCAACGGGGAGGCGATCTCCGAGCCGGGCACCCGCGGGGAGCGGATCGTCGACGACTCGTTCCTGCTGATGTTCAACGCGGGTGCGGAGCCGCAGGACTTCACGATTCCGGCGGGGCACGGCGCGCAGTGGCGGCTGGTGGTCGACACGGCGCGGGCGGATGTGCTGCCACCCGGCACCGGGCCGCAGTATGCGGCCGGGGACCGGGTGGCGCTGACGGGGCGGTGCCTGGTGGTCCTTCAGCGCCCGGCGTAGGCGGCGCCGCTCCCCCCTGCCGGCGGCGAGGTGGTCCGGCGAACCGGGACGCAGGCCCCGGCGGTGTGCGTACGGGCAGCGGGCACCCGGGTGACGAGGGCGAGGGCGAGGCAGAGCGCGGCCGCCCCGACGGCCACGGCGAAGGCCCCGGTGGGGCCGTACCGCTCGGCGAGGCGGCCGCAGAGGACCAGGGCCGTGGCCTGTCCGGCCACCAGGCAGCTGGCGGCGAAGGCCATCGACGCGGAGAGCCGGGCCGGCTCCACGGCCCGTTCCGTCAGCGCGAAGGCGGTGATCAGGTGGGGTGCGTAGGCGGCCCCGAGCACGGTGACGACGGCGTACAGCGGCCACAGGCCGTCGGTGAACAGCAGCGGCACCGAGAGCACCAGGGCCGCTCCGGTCGCCACGCGCCAGCGCAGCCGCAGTCCGAAGCGGGCGGGCAGCGCGCCGAGCGAGAGGCCCACGGCGGCGCTGACGACGCCCATCGCGGAGTAGACGACGGCGGCCTGGTCCGGGACGCCGAGGCGCAGGGTCAGCGCGGTGATGCCCGCCTGGCAGGCACCGAACATGGCTCCCTGGAGGGCGAGGGAGCCGCGCACGGCGTACACCACGCCGGGCGGCCGGACGCGGCTTTCCGTGCCCCGGTCCGGCGCGGGTGCCCCGGCCGTGACGGCGGCGGTCGGGTGCAGCGCGTAGACGGTGCCGAAGACGGCGACGAGTCCGGCGGCGCCGGCGAGGGCGAAGGCAGGGTGCGCGAGGAGCGCGGCGAGCCCGACCAGAGCGGGGCCGAAGACGAAGGAGACCTCGTCGAGGGTGCCTTCGAGCGCGTGGACGGCGCCCACGACGCTCTCGTCCGACTTGGCGCGGTGGGCCAGGGCGACGGAGCGGGTACGGGCGAGCGGCCCGATCAGCGGTACGGAGGCGCCGGTGAGGGCGCCGATCGCGGCGAGCGGGAGGGTCGCGAGGTGGGTGAGCGCGCCGGCGACCAGTGCGGTGGTGGCCACGGCGTTCACGGCGGCGGCGGCCAGCACGACGGGCCGCTGTCCGTGCCGGTCGGCGAGCAGGCCGAGGACGGGTCCGAAGAGGACCTGGCCGAGGGAGAGGGCGCCGCCGACCAGGCCGGCGGTGGCGAGCGATCCGCTGGTGTGGGCGACCAGCAGGAAGCTGCCGAACTGGGACATCGCGACGGGCAGGCGGGCGAGGAATGAGACGAGCGGAAGTAGGGGCCCGGTCAGGGCTATGACGTGTCGATAGGTGTTGACGGTTCCAACCACTTGATCAACACTAACCCGGTGCAGTCACTCGGATGCATTGGGTCATGGCACGGAATCCCGCAGGCTGGGTACGTACGTTCTCATGAGCCAGCCGCGCGCGACCATCGAATCGGAATCTAGTGTTCCGGCATCCGTCACCCCGGCGTCGACCTACCGCCTCCAGATGCGTCCGGAGTTCCCCTTCGCGGCGGCCGAGGCAGCCGTGCCGTACATCGCCTCGCTCGGCGTGTCACACCTGCACCTCTCCCCCGTGCTGGAGGCGGTGCCCGGTTCGGCGCACGGCTACGACGTCACCGACCATTCCCGCGTGCGGGACGAGCTCGGCGGCGAGCCGGGCCTGCGCGCCCTGGCCCGGACCGCCCGGGCGCACGGGCTCGGCCTGGTCCTCGACATCGTGCCCAACCACATGGCGGTGCCGACGCCGCTGCGCCTGAACAGGCCGCTCTGGGAGGTGCTGCGGGACGGGCCCGCCTCCCCGTACGCCCGCTGGTTCGACATCGACTGGGAGGCGGGCGGCGGGCAGGTGCTGCTGCCGGTGCTCGCCGGGCCGGTGGACTCCTGCGACCTGCGGGCCGACGGCGGGGTGCTGCGCTACGGGGAGCAGGAGTTCCCGCTGCGGGAGGGGACGGCGGGACTGGCGCTGCCCGAGCTGCTCGCCGCGCAGTGGTACCGGCCGGCCTGGTGGCGCGAGGCCCGGACCGACCTCAACTACCGGAGATTCTTCACGATTTCGGATTTGATCGGGGTCCGGGTGGAGGACCCGGAGGTGTTCGCCGCCACCCATGCGAAGGTGCTGGAGCTGGTCCGGGACGGAGTCGCCCAGGGGCTGCGGATCGACCACGTGGACGGCCTGGCGGACCCGCGGGAGTACCTGGGACGGCTGCGTGCGGCGGCGGGGGACGGCTGCTGGGTGGTGGTCGAGAAGATCCTGGCCCGCCATGAGCGGCTGCCCGCCGCCTGGCCGGTGGCGGGGACCACCGGGTACGACGCGCTGCACCGGGTGGACGGGGTGTTCACCGACCCGGCCGGGGCCGCGGAGCTGGCGGCCCGCTACGGGCGGTCCACCGGCCTGCCGCAGTGGCCGGAGGCCGCCCGGACCTGCGCGCGGGAGGTGCTGACCGGGGACCTGGCGGCCGAGCTGGGGGCGCTGGAGCGGCAGGCGGGGCCGGAGCTGTCCGAGGCCGTACGGGAGTTGCTGATCGCCTTTCCCGTCTACCGGCCGTATCCCGGCGACCCGGAGCTGCCGCCGCAGGCGCTGGAGCAGGCGGCCGCGGTGGCCGGTCAGGGCGCGGTGGCCCGTGTACGGGAGCTGCTTCTGGGGGATCCGGCCTTCGCCGCCCGCTTCGCCCAGACCTCGGCGGCCCTGCGCGCCAAGTCCCTGGAGGACCGGGCCTTCTACCGGTACGCGCCGCTGCTGTCGGCCACCGAGGTCGGCGGGGAGCCGGGGGATCCGGCGGTGTCGGCCGAGGAGTTCCACGCGTACTGCGCGGCCCTGGCCCGGGACTGGCCTGCGGCCGGGACCGTGCTGTCCACGCACGACACCAAGCGCAGTGCGGACGTCCGGGCCCGGATCTCGACGCTCTCGCAGGCCCCGGAGCTGATGGGCGGCCCCGCGGGCCCCGACCCCCACCTGGCCTGGATGGCCCGCCAGACCGCGCTGGGCCTGGGCCCGGTCCCCGAGGCCGTGCCCCGGCTGTCCGACGCCCTGATCAAGGCGGTCCGCGAGGCCGCCCTGCGCACCAGCTGGACCGACCAGGACGAGGACTACGAGGCGAGCGTCGCCGGGTACGTCCCGGCGCCCCTGGACCTGCCGGCGGAGCTGGCGGAGGCGGCCCGCTCCAACCTGCTCGGCATGGCCCTGCTGCACCTGGCGATGCCGGGGGTCCCGGAGGTCTACCAGGGCACGGAGACGGAGTACCGGGCCCTGGTGGACCCCGACAACCGGCGTCCGGCCCACTTCCCGCGCGCAGCGCTGGCCCGCCTGGACGCGGGGGCCTCACCGGACGGCCCGGCCGAGGAGAAGCTGGCCCTCACGGCCGCGCTGCTGCGGCTGCGCCGGGACCGGCCGGAACTCTTCCACGGCTACGCGCCGCTGTCGGCCCACGGCCCGGCGGCGGACCATCTGGTGGCGTTCACCCGGGGCCCCGGCCTGCTGGTGGCGGCCACCCGGCTGTCCCACCGGCTCGCCGCGTCGGGCGGCTGGCGCGGCACCCGCCTGCACCTGCCCCCGGGGACGTGGACCCCCGCACTGCCGTCGCACCCACGGCCGGCGCACCCCCGCGGCTCGCACCCGCACCCGTCACACCCACCGCACTCGCACTCGCACCCGCACCCGCACCCGCACCCGCACCCCCGACCTTCGCACAGCGGTGCGACGGAGGTGGCCGCCCTGCTGGACGGGCACCCCGTGGGCGTCTGGCTCCGCCGGTGATCCTGCGGGGCGTGAGCCTTCGTCACCCCGGGCGGGACACGGCCCGCGCCGGCGACAGCCCGGGCTCAAAGATCCAGCCCCACCGGCGTTCAGGGCTCGGGAGTCCGGGGGCAGGGCCCCCGGACGCGGCTTTGGCCAGGGGATTCCCCCGCGATCCGGGGAACTGCGGGGCCCGCGCAGCAGTAGGCGGCGGGCCCGGCGGGCATGGCATTCCTTGTGACTCTCCTCCGTGACATGTGCTACCCCACCCCGCGGGAACTCGGGCTGGCCGCCCACGCGCTGGCGGACGAACACCCCGGCGAGGTCCGGCTCCGCCAGGCCGGCACCTCCCGGGGCGGGCAGCCGCTCTGGGTCCTGTCCGTCGCCGCGTTCGCCGCGGCCGCCGCGCCGCGCGGGGCCGGCCGCACCGTCCTCGTCGTGGCCGGGGCGCACGCCAACGAGCCCGTCGGCGGCGCCACCGCCCTCTCGCTCGCCCGGCGGCTCCTCCACGACCCGGCGCCGCGGGCCGGCTGCGACTGGCACTTCCTGCTCTGCGCCGACCCGGACGGCGCGGACCTGCACCGTACGCCCCACCCTTACTCACTCCTGGACTACCACCGGAGCTTCTTCCGGCCGCCCGGCCCCGAACAGCCCGAGTGGGCGCCGTCTTTACTGCCCCCGGACCGGCTGCCGCCCGAAACCCTGACCCTGACCGCGCTCATCGACGAACTGCGGCCCGTCCTGCAGGTCTCCCTGCACGCCACCGATCTCGGCGGCTCCTGGGTCCAGCTCACCCGGGACATACCGGGCCTCGCCGAGCCGTTCGCCAAATCGGCCGCCGAACTGCGCATCCCGGTGGAGAACGGGGCCTCGGACGCCGCCGGCTGGCCCTCACCGGGGCCGGGGATCTTCGTGATCCCGCAGCCGGGGAGCGAGGCCGCCGGCGCCTTCCACCCGGAGGACACCCGGCTCAGCACCTGGTACCACGCCCACCGGTACGCCGGCACCACCGCGATCGTCGAAGTCCCCATGTGGGCCTCCGACCTGGTGGACGATCCCGCACCGCACCCCGACCCGCGCGGCGCCCTGCGGATGCTGGCCCGGCGGCTCACCGCGGACGCCGCGCTCGTCGCCGGGGTGCGGGAGGTGATCCGGCCGGGTCCGGTCCCGTACGAGGACCCGGCCGCGGCGCCGCTGCTGCGCGCGGTGGACTGGACGCTCGCCCTGATCCCCCGCATCACCGTCGAGTGGTCCGGCGCCGAGGCTCCCGCGGAGGCCACGGCGGCGCACGTCGCCAGCATCGACGCCTTCGGGCGGCGGCTGTCGCTGCGCGCCGCCGCGATGCTGCTGCGGGTCCTGCGGGCCCAGCATCATCCGGCGGCGCCCGGGCTGGACCGGCTGGTCACCGGGTGGTGCGAGGACTTCGCGGCCCGTTTCGGAGCCCGCTGGGTCCCGGTGGCCACCCAGGTGGAACACCAGTCCCGGACCGTACTGGCCGCCTACGAACGCCTCGTGGCGGCCGACCGGTCGTCCTGAGCGTCAGGAGGAGGCGGGCTTCGCGGCGGGCTCCACGGGGAGGGCGTACCGGCGCTTGGAAGACCCGGTGGCCCCGAGCCGGTCGTAGAAGCGGATCGCACCCTCGTTCCAGTCGGGGGTCTGCCACTGGACGTGGTCGAGGCCGAGCTCGCGGGCCAGGCCCGCCACGCCGTCCATCAGGGCGGCGCCGAGGCCGTGACCGCGGGCCTCCTGCGCCAGGTAGAGGCAGTCCAGGTGCAGGTGGTCCCGGGCGTCCCAGAAGGAGAACTCGGCCGAGCAGGCGGCGTATCCGGCGACCCCGCCGTCCGGTGTCCCGGCGAGCAGCACCCACAGCCGGGCCCCCTCGGCGAACAGCTGCGGGCCGAGCCGGGCGGCGAGGTCCGGCGGGCGCGGCGCCGACTTCTCGTAGGCGATGTGCTCGTGCATGAGCTCGACCAGGCGGGGCAGGTCGCCGACGCGGGCGCGGCGGATGACAGAGGTCTGTTCCATGCCCGCCATCCTGCGCGGTGGCTGCTCGCGGCCGACCGGCGGGTCCCCGGGCTCCGCTCCGCACAGATCCCGGGTTCCCGGGGGCCGTCGGGAGTGTCGTCAAGGTGGCGACGAGACGACCAAGGCCGTCTCTTTCGGATCTTGTCGGCCGAGCCCGCGGCGTCCGGTGCCGTGCCCGGCAAGGCGGAGGGGCGCCCGTGTACTGGACGTACTCGGG
>NZ_JBSGZI010000088.1:0-33897 GCF_053610945.1 Streptomyces sp. NPDC054849 | reverse complement strand
TCCCGCAGCCCCGTCCCGCAGCCCCGTCCCGCGGATCCGGCGGCCGGGCAGCCGCCGCCTCAGGGCCGCCCCCGGTCCTCCAGATAGGTCGTATGCGTCTGCTGGCGCCCGGCCTCCGCCTCGCGGAGGGCCGCCGTCACACGTTCCGCCTCCTCGAAGAGCGCCGTCAGCTGCCGCTCCAGCTGTTGCTCGGGGGACTCGCCGCCCGGCGAGAGCCGCGCCCACCACCGGGTCCGGTTGAACGTGTCCACGCACTCCGGCACGTCCTGCCGGACCGCCCGGGACACCACGTGCACCGACTCCGGATCGGCGGCCAGGACCTGCGCCACCCATCCCGGAGCGAGCAGGGCCTCGTAGAACTCCAGGAGCTCGGCGAGCTTGCCCCCCGCGGCCGGCGGCAGCTCCACCTCCACCAGGTACGCGCGCAGTCGCCCGAAGTCCTGCCGTACGACATCGAGTTGCCCGACGGCGTCCGGGTGGTGCGGCGGCGCCACCCGCTCCGGCGGTGCGATCAGCGCGCCCGCGCCGTACAGCCCGGCGACCACCAGAGGCCAGTACGCCCCCACCACCCCGGCCAGGGTGAGGCCCAGCCCGGCCACGCCGCAGGCGGAGCCCGCCAGGTTCTTCTTCGACTCCAGGTAGCCGAGCACCCGGCCGCCGGCCCTACTGGTAGCCACGGATCTCCTCGAAGGCGCCGGCCAGCGAACCGTTCCCGTCGGTGGCGTCGAAGAGCCGCCCGCCGGTCAGCTCGGTGATGTGGGTGAGCTCCTTGCGGTCCGAGTCGCCGAACAGCACCGCGAAGACCGGCGTCCGCTTCTGGGCCTCGGGCAGGGCGGCGTAGAAGGAGTCGAAGTGCCCGGCCCCGACGCCCTCGGTGTTCTCGCCGTCCGTCATCAGCACGATCGAGGTGAACGCGTCCGCACCGCCCTTGCCCAGGTGCTGGTACGCCGCTTCCAGGCTGCCGTAGACCGCCGTACCGCCCTCCGGCTCCAGCGACTTCACGTCGCCCCGGATCGCGTCCAGGGCCGGTCCCGCGTTGCCGGGCTCGACGACGTGCGTACGCACCTTCTTCACCTTGGACCCGAAGGGCAGCAACGTCACCTCCTCGCGGTCCCGGAACCGCTGCCCGGTCCCCGAACTCCCGGTCCCCGTCAGATCGGTGAGCGCCGACTTGAGCCGCCCGATGCGGTCCTCCTCGCTCATCGAACCCGAGGTGTCCAGGACGTACACCGTGCGCGAGGGCCGGCGCAGCTCGTTCTCGTATGAGGCCAGCAGGCCGTCGGCGACCGAGAGCGAGCCCGGGAAGGGCAGCTCCCGCCGCTTTTCCGCGTCCAGACCGGCGGCCGGCGCCACGCCGGCCGCGACAGGCCGGCGGAAGGTCTGCTCGGTGATCGCCTTCTGCGCCTCAGGACCGCGCAGGTACTCCGTCAGCGCTCGCCCCGAATCCCGGGCCCCCTCCGGGGCGGAGGTCAGCAGGGTCAGCGGGTAGGGGGCGGTGACCACTCCGTCGCGCGGCCGGATCACCGTCAGCGGAGCCTTCGCGTCCCGGTTCATGGACAGCAGCACCGACTCGTAGTTCACGAGCGCGTCCACGTCCCCGCGCTTGGCGTAGGCGCCGACGAGCCAGCCGGAGGAGCCGGACGTCAGCTTCTGCCCGGCGAAGAACTCCTTGAGCCGGGGCGTGGCGGTCTTCACGTCGGCGTCGCTGAGCGCCGCCTGCGCGCCGGACAGCCCCGAGGCCACCGAGACCAGGGCGGAGAAACCGGAGTTGGAGCGCACCGGGTCGGTCATCCCGTACGTCAGCCTCCCGGCGGTGACGGCCTCGTGGACCACCGGCCAGGTCACCTCCTCCGGCTTCCACCCGAGCCGGGCCAGCGCCTCGGGCTTCACACCGAGGGCGACGGGCGAGGACATCACCGGGGTCTCGCTGGACAGCCTGCCGGCGGCCTCGGGGCGCAGCCGCAGGTAGTCGTTGGAGGAGAGCCAGATCGCGTCGTACTTTCCGTCGGCCTTCCCGGAGGCGACCTGCTCGGCCGCGTCGAGCGTCCCGGACCACGTCAGCTCGACGCTCACCCCGGTGGCGGCCTTGGCGGCCTTCAGCACGGACTCCATGTCGGCGAGCTCACTGGACGCGAGCACCCGCAGGGTGCCCTCCTTGTACACGGACTTCTCGGGCCTCGCCGCGCCCTCGGTGGTACAGGCGGTCACCGCGACGAGAACGAGCAGCGCACTGATCCAGCCTCGCCGGCGACGGAGGCGCGGGGTGTCGGGCGGAGCCCCCGGAGACGGAGAAAGGGCGGGGTGGGAAGAAGCTCCGCGCAGCGGCCCCGCCCGCCACCGGCCCTGCTCGCCCCCGTTCACCGGGCACCCCCTTCGAGCGCACCGGCGGTACGGGTCCGCGCAAGGTACGCCGAGGCGGTCTGCAGCTCCCCGGCCAGCGACTCCACCGTCGCGGCCATGTTCTGCGCGGCCTGCACCTTGAAGGTGTCGATCGCGTCGAGCGTCTTGTAGATCTGCGCGAAGGCCGTCCGCAGCGTCTGCGCACCCACCGCCGGGTCGGCCGCGATCCGCTGGATCTCGCCGCTCTAAGTGGACAGCATCTCCGCGTTGCCCCGGATCAGTTCCTCGGTGGTGCCCTTCAGCGCGTTGACCTGTTCGATCACTGCGCGCTGGCTGTCGAGCGCCGAGGCCAGCATCACGGCGATCCGCAACGCCGAGACGGTGGTGGTGGCGGCCCGGTCGACGCCCTTGATCAGCTCGTCGTTGTTGCGCCGGACCACGTCCATCGCCAGGTAGCCCTGCGCGCAGACGGCCATCTGGGTCAGCAGGTCCTGGTGTTTCTGCCGGACGGGGAAGAGCACGTCCGCGCGCAGTGCGTCGGCCGCCCCCGGATCGGTGTGCTGCGCCTCGCTGATCCGCTGCTCGACGGCCACGTCCAGGGCCTCGGTGAGGACCGCGTACTCCTGGAGCCTGCCCATGGTCTCCCACAGGCGCGAGCGTTCGGTGTGCAGGGCGGCGTTGTCCCGGCGCAGATCGTCCTGGCCGCTGCGCAGCGAGCCCACGATCTTGTCGAGGGTGGCCTGAGACGAGGCGTACTTCGCCACGTGGTCGCGGAACCGGTTGCCGCCCGGCAGCTTCGCGAGCAGCTTGCGGGCCCCCTTGGCGGGGGTGTCCCGGGGATCGAGGTCCTCGACGGTGCGGCGCAGTTCGACGAGGGAGCCCGCGACGCGGGCCTGGGCGTCACCGCCGCCGTCGGAGGCGAGGGAGCGTACGGCCCGCTCCAGCATCCGGTTGGACTGCTGGGCGGCGCTGCGGACGTCGGCCGCGCCGAGTCCGGAGATCTCGCCGATGCGCTGCGCGAACTCGGGTGAGCGGGCGTCGAGGGCGGCGAGCGAGCCGACGTACTCCGCGGCCCGGCGGGCCATCTCGTCGCGGACGCCGTCCTGCAGCGGGACCAGTCCGGCGGCCTGCTCCTTGCGGACGGGTGCGACGGGCTCCGGCGCGCTGAGGACGAGCGGGGTGTCGTCCGGAGGTGTCGGTGTCATGGTGTGTCCCCCTGGCCCTTCGCGCGCTGGGCGAGCGCCATCAGGTTCTTGACGGTGGGTGTGCCGACCTGGCGGATCCCGCTCAGACCCGCGTTGAGGTAGGCGGCGTGCGGGGCGGTGGCGGCGGTGAACTCGGCGACGCCGTCCTGCGGGCGGAACCCGCGGTGCACGGCCAGCTCGCGCAGCCTCGGATCGGTGACGAGGAGGGTGCCCAGCTCCCTCGCCTTCTCGTTCAGCGGCACGAAGGTGTGCGCCGTGTTCACGGTGGTGTCCGGGTAGAGGACCACCATGTCGCCGGGATCCTGGTTCTGCAGCAGCAGGGCGGCCACCTGGGACTCGTACACCAGGATCAGCGGTTCGCCGCTGCCGCTGATGAAGGCGCGGAACGGGTCGTCGGTGCTCTGTTCGAGGGCGCCCTGGACGGAGATCAGCTTGCGCATCAGGGGTGCGGTGCGCGCGATGGCGGCGTCGTCGGCGACCACGCTGTCGCCGTTGGCGACGTTGGACGTGGCGGCCAGGAAGAGGGCGCCGGAGTTGGAGGAGGCCGGGTCGGTGGTCTTGATGAACACCGTGCCGGTCAGTTCGGCGTGCGCGGAGGATCCGGACAGCTGCTGCCAGGTGCGGTCCTCGCCGGCGGCCTTGAGGAAGGGGCCCATGAGCAGGGTCCCGGAGTTCTCGCCGCTCATCCGGGCGAGGCCGTTGCCGGCCAGCACCTTGGCGGCGCCCGGGCGGGCGATGACGACGAGCGGGGAGAAGAAGGGCTTGGTCTCCTGGGCCCCCTTGATCCCCGCGGCGGCCGCGATCTCCTTGGCGGGCTCACTGCTGCCGGGGAAGGCGAAGTCGAACTCCTTGAGGGCGAGTTGGTCCATCGCCCAGGAGCCCGAGGTCTCCGTCTTCACGGTGTAGCCCTTGGCTGCAAGGGCCTTGACGACGTCGGGGTCGCGGAAGAATTCGGACTTCTCCGAGCCGATGACGCCACGCACGGTCTTCGTTGCCGTGGTTTCTGGGTGATCCTGCCCCTGGAAGGCGACGACGTAGAGCACGCCGCCGATCAAGAGGAGGCCCAGGACGATTCCTAGGATGCGTCTCACAGGTGCAGCGTGCTCGCGGAAACCCACATTCCGCGCCGAGTTGCATGAACGTCAGGTGTCCAGGCGGTCCCACTTCGAAATGCTGTGTGAGCCCGTGGGTGCTGGTGGGAGGGGCGGCGGCCCGGGAGGATCGGGGCATGGGCGTGAGCGCGTTGAAGTGGCAGGGCTGGCTGGTGGGCCTGGTGACGCTGGCCGGGCTGCTGGTGTTCGCCCCGCTGGGCCTGTACGTGTGGGCGAGCGGCGGCGGCCCCCACGAGGCGCCGCCTCGGGCCGCGGTGGAGGACGTACGGGTCACCGGGTGCCGCATCGATCCGGCCAGTCGGCGCGTGGTGGCCGCGGTGCAGGCGGCGGGGCGGGCCGAAGGCGCGGGCGTGTACATCGTCACGGTGGAGTTCCGTGCCGGCGCCGAACCGGACCCGGGGCTGCGGGCGGCCCAGGTGCTGGTGAGGATCCCGGGCGTGGTCCCGGGCGCGACCGAGTACGGGGAGGCGGTCGGCCCGGTGTGGCCGGTGGCGACGGTGCCCTGGTGCGGGGTGGCCGGCGCGGAGTTCACGCAGACCCCGTAAGGGCGTCGCCACCGGTCCTCACCGAGGGACCAAGGGCGCTGGGGGCGCTCAGCCGTTGCTGTTGACCTTGATGACGACGGTGCTGCACACCTTGTCGGCGAAGGTCTGCTTCTTGGCGTCCCACAACGGCCACAGCCAGCCGATGTAGCAGGGGATGCCGTCGAGGAAGTGTGCCAGCTTGCGGACGAAGGCCATGCCGAAGCCGAGGGTCGCGCCGTCGGCCTCACGGTGCAGGCTGATGCCGACGATCTTCTTGCCGGTCGACTGGCCGGTCTTGCCTTCCTTGTAGAGCTGGAAGAAGGCCATGCCGATCGCGTACAGCATGCCGATGAGGAAGAAGACGCCGGGCTCGTCCGGGTTGTCGCTGGTGGCGAGGTCGATGAAGCCCAGCGCGTACATCGGGCCGGCGATGATCAGCAGGTCGAGCAGGTACGCACCCACGCGCAGACCCCAGTGGGCCAGGGGCGGCATGCCCGTGCCCGGCATGCCGGGCATGCCCGGCTGCGGGTACGCGCCGTACGCCGGCGGAGGGGTCTGCTGCGGGTAGCCGTACTGCGGGACCGCGCCCTGCGGCGGCTGCTGCGGGTAGCCGTACTGCGGGGGCACGCCCTGGGGGGCCTGCTGCGGGTAGCCGGGCTGGCCCTGCGGGGGCTGCTGGCCGTAGGGGTTGTTCGGGTCGCCGAAGCTCATGGGCGCAATCTCTCCAGGGTGCTGAAAGGGGGACGAAGCGGCGTGGAGGAGATCGAGCGTATGAGCGGCCTCCCCCGTGCTGCCGCGATCTTTCGGCCACCATCGTGTTCGGAGCGCCGGATTCTGTCCAATTCGTTGTCGTGCAAAGGGCCGCGAAGTGGAGGAAAGGGGGGCCGCGGGAGAGCCGCAGGGAGCTTCAAGGGAGCCGCGGGAACGCGGAGACACGGGGGAACGCGGAGACACGGGGGAACGCGGGAACGCGGGGAACAACGGGAAACGACCCGCAGGGGCGACCCGCAGGAAGTATGGCGCCCGGTCCGGAGCCTCCGCGGCCCCGGACCGGGGCCGTCTAGAGGGCGCCGGCCAGGTCCAGGGACTTCAGGGCGGCGGTGTGCGCGTCCATGCGCTCGGCGGCGAGGATCGCGACGGTGGTGTCGGCGCGGGACGCGGCGACGACGAGCGCGCGGGCGGCGAGGTCGTGCGCGCGCCGGTGCAGCGCGGCCAGGTCTCCGGCGGGGCGCCGCGGCGCCCGGGCGGGCTGGGACCCGCGCAGCCGCGTGACCTGGGCGGCGATCTCGGCGGCGGCCTCGTCGAGACCGAGCTCGTCGGTGACGGCGAGCAGGGCTGCGAGGTGGCCGCCGAGCTGGATGTCCAGTGCTTCGCCGCGGCTGCTGTGCGGATAGTCGGCGCGGTTGTCACCCATGAGGTGGACGACCGGCTTCGTGCGGATCGGCTCGTACATGAGGTGGCCTCCTGCGTGGTCAGGAGACCATCCTACATTGGATTGGTTCTAAAGTTGAGCTGAATCCTGTTGTTGGCCGGGTCATCCCGTCGGTCCTCGGCCGGGGAAGCCCCCGGTTCCCTAGAGCTGGCTGTAGCCGTCGAGGAAGTTCCCGATCCGCGTGACGGCGTCGGCCAGGTCCTTGGCGTTCGGCAGGGTCACGATCCGGAAGTGGTCGGGCTCGGGCCAGTTGAAGCCGGTGCCGTGCACCACCATGATCTTCTCGGCCCGCAGCAGGTCGAGGACCATCTGCCGGTCGTCCTTGATCTTGTAGACGGACGGGTCCAGCCGGGGGAAGGCGTACAGCGCGCCCTTCGGCTTCACGCAGGTGACGCCCGGGATCTGGGTGAGCAGGTCGTACGCGACGTTGCGCTGCTCCAGGATCCGCCCGCCGGGCAGGACCAGGTCCTCGATCGACTGCCGGCCGCCGAGCGCGGTGGCCACGGCGTACTGGGAGGGCATGTTGGCGCACAGGCGCATGTTCGCCAGCACCGTGAGGCCCTCGATGTAGGAGGAGGCGTGCTTCTTCGGGCCGCAGACGGCCATCCAGCCGGCCCGGTAGCCGGCGACGCGGTAGTTCTTCGAGAGGCCGTTGAAGGTCAGCGTCAGCAGGTCCGGGGCGATGGCCGCGGTGTTGAAGTGCTTGGCGCCGTCGTAGAGGATCCGGTCGTAGATCTCGTCCGAGCAGACGATCAGGTTGTGGCGGCGCGCGATGTCCGTCAGCCCGCGCAGCATCTCCTCGTCGTAGACGGCGCCGGTGGGGTTGTTCGGGTTGATGATCACGATCGCCCGGGTGCGGTCGGTGATCTTGCGCTCGATGTCCGCGAGGTCGGGCATCCAGTCGGCCTGCTCGTCGCAGCGGTAGTGCACGGCCGTGCCGCCGGCGAGGGAGACGGAGGCGGTCCACAGCGGGTAGTCCGGCGCGGGGACCAGCACCTCGTCACCGTCGTCGAGCAGGGCCTGCATCGACATCTGGATCAGCTCGGAGACCCCGTTGCCGAGGTAGATGTCCTCGACGTCCAGGTCGATGCCCTTGGTCTGGTAGTGCTGCATGACCGCGCGGCGCGCGGACAGGAGCCCCTTCGCGTCACCGTAACCGTGGGCGCTGCCCAGGTTGCGGAGCATGTCCTCAAGGATCTCCGGCGGGCACTCGAAGCCGAAGGCCGCGGGGTTGCCCGTGTTGAGCTTGAGGATGCGATGACCTGCTGCTTCGAGCCGCATCGCCTCTTCGAGCACGGGGCCGCGGATCTCGTAGCAGACATTGGCGAGTTTGGTTGACTGGATCACCTGCATGACGGGAGCTTACGGGCCCGGGTGCAGGCTTGGCGTGCCTTTTCGAAGACAGACTCGAAGGGTGAAATGTCCCATTTCGGGCAATGGGTGGGTCGGGGTGCGGTCCCCCCTTGGAATCCCGGGCCGGGCCGCCGTTCCGGCCTGCGGAATGGGTGGGGCGGTGAGACGCACAAGATTCTTCTGTTGCGCTCGTCACCTCGTGGGGTTCCTGGGCCTTGGGGGCTTGGCGACAACCGAGGTAGCTGCATCCGGCGCACGGCATGAGTACGCCGCATGAGTACGCCGCATGAGTACGCACACTCATGCGGCCGGCCGGCCCCCCGGCGAGGGTGGATGCATGAACCAGGGCGAGTGGAAGCCGGCGGACCATCGGCGCGGCGCGGAACGTGCAGGCACGGTGATCGTGGCCGTCGCGGGCATCCTCATGGCGGCAGGGGCGGTCTTCGCGGGTCTGCCCCTGCTGGTGTTCCTGTGCAGCGGCAACTGAAGGGCGCGAGGCAGTGGAGTTCGTAGTCGGAGACATGGCGATCACCACGGTCGGCACGGACGGCGACGACCGGGCGATCGAATTCCGGGTCAGGCCGGAAGGGGCCGGGGAGGAGGGCCACTTCGTGATCTTCCGTGAGCACGATCAGGACTGGGAGACGGCCCGCCTCGGCATCGACCCGGAGTCGGGCAGCGTCCCGGTGGCGGCGGTGGCCTGGGCGGTGGAATTCGCCCGCGAATACCTCTGAGGCGGCGCGGCGGGCGTAGGACGTCGGAGCTCCGCCGGTTGTGCCCGCGCCCCCCGTCCTCGGCCCGTCGTCGGTGTCAGTGGTCCCGCCTACCGTGGAGGCATGAAGCCGCTCAGGATCATCGCCGGAGACGCGACAAGTCCCCAGGCCAAGGGGCCCAAGCTCATCGCTCATGTCTGCAATGACCTCGGCGGATGGGGGAAGGGCTTCGTGGTGGCCGTTTCGAAGCGGTGGCCCGAGCCCGAGGCCGCGTACCGGGCCTGGCATCGGGGGCGGAGCGGGAACGACTTCGGACTGGGCGCCGTGCAGGTGGTCCGGGTCTCCACCGATGTGTGGGTGGCCAACATGATCGGGCAGCGCGGAATACGCACCGGGAGCGGAGGTCCGCCGATCCGCTACGACGCCGTGGAGCGCAGCCTCGCCGTACTGGCCGGGCACGCCGTCGAGCTGGGGGCCGGTGTCCACATGCCGCGGATCGGGTGCGGGCTCGCGGGCGGCAGGTGGTCGCGGATCGAGCCGCTGATCACCAGGGCACTGTGCGCGCGCGACGTGGAAGTGACCGTCTACGACCATGGGTGAGCCGTCCACGACCGCGCCCTGGCCGGACGGGGAGCCGCTGCACGAGGACCTCCTCGCGGCGAAGGCGCTGGTCTACGACCCGAACGGGTTCGCGTGTTCACGACCGGTACCGGAGAAGGAGAGCGCCGAGTACGGAGCGCACTCCTTCACGGTCGACGGCCTCTTCGTCCGGTTCCGTGCCGCCAGGACGACCCCGGCG
Organism: Streptomyces sp. NPDC054849; assembly: GCF_053610945.1. Lineage (NCBI taxonomy): Bacteria > Bacillati > Actinomycetota > Actinomycetes > Kitasatosporales > Streptomycetaceae > Streptomyces > Streptomyces sp. NPDC054849. Next base: position 24,419 of record NZ_JBSGZI010000088.1, on the reverse strand, counting down.
AAGGCCGGCCAGTTCGTCACGGTGTGGCAGCGTTCCCCCGGCGGGCCGATCCGGCCCTTCGACGTGCAGGACCCCGTCGACCTCATCGTGGTCGCCACGCGTGGGGCCGGCGGCTTCGGACAGTTCGTCTTTTCCCGGGACGTGCTCCGCAGGCGGGGCATCCTCTCCGTGAACGGAGCCGGCGGCAAGCGCGCCTTCCGCGTCTATCCACCGTGGGCCGTGGTCGAGAGCCGCCAGGCCCGGGGAACGCAGGCGTGGCAGGCCGACCACTTCCTGTCCCTGGATGAGGGCGCCGCCACCGGCTCCGCCCGGTGCCACGCCCTCTATCACCCGTAGGCCCCGGTGTCGGCGCCCAGGCCGTGCGGCGCGGCCGTGGCACGATCGCGCCATGGAGTACCGGTACGCCACCGAGGCCGACGCCCCCGCCATGGCCGAGCTCTTCGCCGCCAACCACCACGACGCCCTCACGGAGCGGCAGCGGGCGGAACAGGGATTCGTGCAGGGCAGCCTCGACGCCGGGGCCCTGCGGGCGATGGCCGGGGCGGGGGAGCTGCTCGTCGCGGACGACCGCGGTCGGATCGCCGGGCTCCTCGCCCTGTCGGTGCCCACGGCCGTGGCCGACCCGTCGCCGCCGGTCGCGGGCCTGCTCGGGGCCTAGGACGCCCTGGAGTGGGAGGGGCGTCCGCTGGGCGAGGTGCGGTGGCTGCTCTACGGGCCGGTCGTGGTCGATGCTGCGTACCGGGGCCGCGGTGTGGCCCGGGCGCTGTTCACCATGGCCGTCGCTGCGGCGTCGGAGCGGGCCGACGCGGTGGTGGCCTTCATCGAAGCCGGGAACGTGCCGTCCTGGAAGGCGCACGTCGACGGCTTCGGCATGACCCCGCTCGGCGACTACGTCGCGGGCGGGCGCACGTACAGCGCGGTCGCCGCGCCGACCACCTAGCAGTGTCCGTCCCCGCTCGAACGACGGGGCCGTACGGACTACGGCTCCAGGATCACCAGCGGGATCTCGCGGGGCCGGGCGGCCGCCTGGTCGTCCTCGAACGGGGGCCACAGGGCCGTCATCATGTCCCAGTACGTCTCCCGCTCCTCCGGCGTGGCCGTGCGCGCCGCCGCCTTGTAGGAGGCGGCTCCGACCTGGAGGCGGACCTCCGGGTGGGCGGTGAGGTTGCCGTACCAGCGGGGGTGGTCCGGGGCGCCGTAGGCGGCGGCCAGGACGATGAAGCGGCCCGCGTCCTCGCCGTAGATCAGCGGGGTGCGGACCGTACGGCCCGTGGCGCGGTCGACCGTGGTGAGCAGGAGGGTGGGGACTCCGTGCCAGAGGTGCCCGTCGGCGCCCGCGGTGGTCACGTACGCGCGGACGTGGTCGAGCCGTGGGCCGGGTCGTGGGTCCGTGGGGTGGTCCCAGTCGACGTCGAGTGCGTGCATTTACCTGTCCTTAGGGTTGTGTCCCCCTGGCGGCTAACGAGCATGAACGATTCTGGATGCGCCCGACCCATAGCGCACGTCCATAGGTCTGGACCAAGCTCGTCGTATGGATCTGGAGCTGAGGCACCTCAAGATCGTCAGGGCCGTCGCCGACGCGGGGAGCCTGACCCGGGCCGCCACCGCGCTCGGCCTCGCACAGCCCGCGCTCAGCACGCAGCTGAAGCGGATCGAGCGGGCGCTGGGCGGGGCGCTGTTCGTCCGCGGGCGGGAGGGCGTACGGGCCACCGCGCTCGGGCAGCTGGTGCTGGAGCGGGCGAGGGTCGTGCTGCCCGCGGTGTGCGAGCTGCAGGAGGAGGCCCTGCGGTTCGCCCGGCAGGGGCCGCAGGGGCACCGGCTCGGCGGGACGCACGGGCCGCTGCTCGGCGGGCTCGTGGACCGGCTCGCCCGCGAGGAGCCCGGCGTACCGGTGACCACGTACACCTCCTGGTCCGAGAGGGAGGTCGCCGGGAGCGTCGCCGACGGCCGCCTGGACTTCGCGCTGGTCGGGGTCTGCGGGGAGAGCGCGCCGCCCGAGCCGGGGCGGCTGGCCTGGATGGAGGTGGCGCGGGATCCGGTGCACGTGATGCTGGCCGAGGACCATCCGCTGGCCCTGGCTCCGCGCGGGGAGATCGACCTGGCAGAGCTGGCCGCCGAGGCGTGGACGGACGTACCGGGCGACGGGTGCTTCGGCGACTGCTTCGCCGCGGCCTGTGTGCGGGCCGGTTTCACGCCCGCGTGCGTGTACGAGACGGACACCGCCTCCTGTGTGCACCTGGTGCAGGTGGGGCGGGCGGTGGGGCTGTGCCGGGCCACGTTTCCGGTGACGCCGGGGGTGGTCACACGACCGCTGGCCGGGAATCCGCTGATGTGGCGGCATCTGCTGGGCTGGCATCCCGCGGGGCGTGCGGCGGGGCGGGCGGTGGCGGTGCTGGGGCATGCGAGGGCTGCGCATGCGGCGGCGCTGGCGAGGTCGGCGGGGGCGTTGCCGGCCGCCCTGCCGTGGCCTGCGGCGTAGGGCTTGTCCGCGGCGCCGTTGCACGGGGCTCCGCCCCGGACCCCGCGCCTCAAACGCCGGCGGGGCTGGGAATGCCTGCGGCGGCCGGATGGATGGATGGCGCCCGGCGCCGTTGCACGGGGCTTCGCTCCGGGAGCCCGCGCCTCAAACGCCGGCGGGGCTGGATTGGGTCGGCCGACGGGGCCGGATTGGTGCAGCCGCCCCCGGCCGGGGCCGGGGGCGGTGGGCAGCGGTTGGGCGCCGGGGCTACTAGGGCAGGTAGCGCTCGATGACCTGCGGGCCCTCCTTCTCGATCAGCTTGCGTGCCTTCTCGACCCGCTCCGGAGTCGGGTCGTGGCCGGTCGCCATCACGAGGTCCTCGGGGTCGTACGGCCGTTCCCCGCCCGTGAAGAGCCGGTCCGACCGCGTGGGCTGCTCGTCGGGTTCACTGACCATCGCGTACCTCCTACGGTTTCCCCTGGCCCCATAGTCCGGCCGCCGTCCCATGAACGCACCTCGGCCGCCGCGGCGCCGCGGGCATAACACCGGGGGAGGGGCCAACCGGCAGCTCCCGCACGCTGGTTCGGATTTCTACGGTTTCCGCAGACCCCCACCGGAAACCGAGGAGATCCCCATGCTCAAGCGACACGCCCGCGCGGCGTGTACCGCCCTGGCCGCCGCCGGGCTGCTGCTGGCCGGGACGAGCGGCGCCACCGCCGACTCCGTCCCGCCCGCCCCCTCGGCGGCGACCACCCTGCGCACCGCCGACGCTCCGCCCGAGCTGCTCGCCGCCATGCAGCGCGACCTCGGCCTGACCCCCACGCAGGCCACGGCACGACTCGCCCACGAGGCCGAGGCGGGGGCCACCGCCGCCCGGCTCCATGCACGGCTCGGCGCCGCCTTCGCCGGGGCCTGGGTGGACGGGGCCGACGCCTCCACCCTCACCGTGGCCACCACCCGGGCCGACGCCGCCGCCGCGATACGGGCCACCGGGGCGCGGGCGCAGCTGGTCACCCGCGCCCTGGCCGACCTGGACACCGCCAAGGCCGCGCTGGACCGGGCCGCCGGCCCCGCGACCCCGGTCCGATACGTAGACCCGCGCGCCAACACCCTGGTCGTCGAGGAGACCGAGGCGGGGGCGGCCGCCGCGCTGCTGTCCGCCACCGGGACCGACGCCGCCCTGGTCACGGTGGTGCGTACGGCCGAGGCCCCGCGCCCGCTGTACGACCTGCGCGGCGGCGACGCGTACTACATGAACGGCAGCGGCCGCTGCTCCGTGGGCTTCCCCGTCACCAGGGGGACCACGCACGGTTTCGCCACCGCCGGACACTGCGGGCGCGCCGGCACCACCACCAGCGGCTTCAACCAGGTCGCGCAGGGCTCCTTCCAGGCCTCGGTGTTCCCCGGCAACGACATGGCCTGGGTGGCCGCGAACGCCCAATGGACCTCGACCCCCGTACGTGAAGGGCAGCGGCGGCGGGAACGTGCAGGTCACGGGCTCGGTACTGCAGCCCGTCGGAGCCTCGGTGTGCCGTTCCGGCTCGACCACCGGCTGGCACTGCGGCACGATCCAGCAGCACAACACCAGCGTCACCTACCCCGAGGGCACCATCTCCGGCGTGACCCGTACGACGGTCTGCGCCGAGCCGGGCGACTCGGGCGGCTCCTACCTCTCCGGGAGCCAGGCCCAGGGCGTCACCTCGGGCGGTTCCGGCAACTGCTCCAGCGGCGGGACCACCTTCTTCCAGCCGCTGAACCCGATCCTGTCGGCGTACGGACTGACCCTGAAGGTCAGCGGCGGCGACCCGGGCCCCGGCCCCGGCGAGCCCGACCCGGGCGGCACCTGGAAGGCGGGCACCGTCTACGCGGCCGGCGCCACCGTCACCCACGGCGGCGCGACCTACCGCTGCGTCCAGGGGCACCAGGCCCAGACGGGCTGGGAGCCGCCGAACGTCCCGGCGCTCTGGCAGAGGGTCTGACAGAGGCCGCCTGAGCCGGGAACCGGTGCCGTGGCTGCCAAGGGGGGAGTCACGGCACCTTCGCATGGGCGCGGGTCAGACGAGGACCGCGGCCAGCGTGCCGAGCGCGCCGAAGACGGTCAGCAGACCGCAGATCGCGAGGTTCACGATCCGGTGTTCCCAGAAGACCGCGACGAACTCCCGGATGGTGGCGCTCGGCCAGTAGTACTTCGCGGTGGGGGAGCCCAGTACCTGCCCGTTGACGCCGGTCTTGCGTGCCAGCATCGCGGCCCGGAAGGCGTGGAAGTTGTTGGTGACCACCACGCACCGGTAGGCCGGATCGTGCGCCTCCATGATCTCCCGGCTGAAGCGCATGTTCTCCTCGGTCGTGGTGGACCGGTCCTCCAGGACGATGTGCTGCGCCGGCACGCCCTGCGCGATCAGCCAGTCCGCCATCGCCCGGGCCTCCGCGACCTTCTCGTCCGAGCCCTTGCCGCCCGAGACGAGCAGCACCGGCGGCCGGCCGCCCCGGGCCAGCTGGCCCTCGTAGATCTGCCGCCCCTTGCGCAGGCGTGAGGCCAGCAGCGGCGGCACGCGGTCCCCGCCGATCAGGCCCGAGCCCAGCAGGACCACGTGGTCGACGTCGCCGCGCACCTTGATCCGCCCGTAGAGGAAGGCGTAGCCGAGGAAGCAGAAGAAGACGAAGGAGACGTAGCCGGCGACCACGGTGAGGGTTCCGGCGATGCCGCCCAGTACGGGGGAGCCGACCACGCCGACGAGGATCAGCAACGCGATCAGCGCGAAGATCGCGAGGCCGGCGAGCATCGACAGCAGGTTGGCCGGCCGCAGTCCCTCCTTGCGGACCATGGTCACGCCGTTGCGGACGAGGAAGACGCCCAGCGCCAGGGTGGCGAACGCGGGTGAGGCGAAGGCCAGGACGACGACCGTGACGGCCGCCCAGGTGGGCAGCTTGCCCACTTGGAGGAAGAGGGCGGAGAAGGCGCTGAGGAAGGTCAGCCCCAGGAGCACGGCGTTGCTGAAGCGGCGCCTGTCCTGTCTGACGCTTATGCAGAACGCGAGGAAAAGCAGGGCGGCAAGGGCGAAGGCGACCATGCCGCCCATCGTAGGTGCCGGGCCTACCGGTGATCGTTGCCGGTTCGGCGCACCGAGCGCCCCGCCAGTACGTCCGTCCGGCGCCCGTCGCGCATGACGAAACGCCCGTCGATCAGGACGTGCGGGATGCCGGTGGGCAGCCTGCGCGGCTGCTCGTACGTGGACCCGGCCGCGACCGTGCCGGGGTCGAAGAGGACGAGGTCGGCGCGGTGCCCCACGCGGACCAGGCCCCGGTCGGGCAGGCGCAGCCGCGCCGCCGGCCGGCCTGCGAGGTGCGCCACACACTCCTCCAGGGAGAGCAGGCCGAGTTCGCGGACGTAGTGGCCGAGGTAGTGCGGGAAGGTGCCGTAGGCGCGCGGGTGCGGCTTCGCGCCCTGGAGGATGCCGTCGGAGCCGCCGGTGTGGACGGGGTGGCGCATGATCGCCCGGACGTTCTCCTCGTGACCGACGTGCTGGAGGACCGCCGGTGCGAGGCGGTCGTCCAGCAGGAGCCGCCGGGCGGTGTCCCAGCCGTCCAGGCGCGTCCCGACGTGGGCGGCGAGGGCGGGATCGGCGACGCCGGAGATTTCGATCGCCGACCAGTCGACGGGGACCCCGTGGCAGCCGTCGGCGCCCTCGGCCTCCAGCGCGTGGCGGATCCGCTCGGCCTGCGTGTCGTCGCGCAGCCGGGCGAGGACCGCCTCCGGGCCGCCCTCGTTCGCCCAACTGGGCAGCAGCGCGACGAGGGTGGTGCAGCCGGGGGTGTACGGGTAGCTGTCGAGGGTGATGTCGGCGCCGTCGGCCAGGGCCGCGTCGAGCAGGGCGAGCAGCTCGGGGGCCCGGCCCTCGTTCTCGCCGAAGTTCATGGTGGCGTGGGCGAGGTGCAGGGCGCAGCCGGCCTCCCGGGTCAGGGCGACCATCTCGGCGTAGGCGGCCAGCGCGCCGCGGCCGTACGAGCGGTGGTGCGGGCAGTAGTAGCCGCCGAAGCGGGCCACCACCCGGCACAGCTCGGTCAGTTCGGCACCGGAGGCGTACATGCCGGGGGTGTAGGTGAGCCCGGAGGACATGCCGACGGCGCCCTGGGCCAGGCCCTCGGCGACGAGCTGCCGCATCCGGTCCAGCTCGGCCGCGGTCGCCGGGCGGTCGTCCCAGCCGAGGGCGAGGGCGCGGACCGTGCCCTGGGGGACGAGGTACGCGGCGTTGACGGCGCAGCCCTGGCCTCCGTGGGCCCGGTCCAGCCGGTCGAGGTACCCGCCGACCGTGCGCCAGTCGAAGTCGACGTCGTCGCCGGGGCCGTTCCAGCCGGCGATCGCGGCCCGGACCTCGGCGAGCGTCCGGTCGTCTGCGGGCGCGTACGACAGGCCGTCCTGGCCGAGGACTTCGAGGGTCACGCCCTGGGCCGCCTTCGCGCTGTGGTCCGGGTCGCGGAGCAGTGCGAGATCGCTGTGGGCGTGCATGTCGACGAAGCCGGGGGCCAGGGCGAGGCCGTGCGCGTCGAGGGTCCGGCGGCCGCCCGGGAGCGCGCCGATCTCGGCGATCCGGCCCTCGTGGACGCCGACGTCGGCGGTGTACGAGGGCCCGCCGGTGCCGTCGACGACGCGGGCCCCCCGGATGACCAGGTCCACCGGTCCGCTCCTAGAAGAAGGTGCGGACGTAGTCGGTGACGGTGCCGTCTGCCTCCACGACCGGGATCAGCGGCCACTTCTCGAAGATCGTGCAGGGGTGGGACATGCCGAGGGCCACCCAGTCGCCGACCTGCACGTCGTCGGCCGAGTCGGTCTCCAGCCAGGCGTGCTGGTCGGACAGTTTGACCACGCGGACGCCGGTGGCGGGGCGTTCGTCGCCGGTGAGTGCGTCGCGGACCAGTTCGGCCTCGGGCAGGCCCAGGTCGTAGGCGATGTCGCGCTTGCCGGCGTTGACGAAGGCCTGGGTGGGAGAGGGGCGCGAGACGACCTGCGTCCACAGGCGGAACGCGGGGCGCAGGCCGCCCTCTTCGGGGTGGCGGTTGAAGGGGGTGAGGCGGGTGTACCAGCCGTGGTCGTGGGAGACGTACGCGCCGGAACGGAGCAGCTTGAGGGTGGGGCGGGAAAGCTCCGGGAGCTCGGCGAAGACGTCGGCGACGGCGTCGAACCAGGCCGAGCCGCCCGCGCTGACCACGATCTCCTCCAGGTCCGGGGCGAACCGGCCCGCCTTGTCGAACTCGACGGCGAGGGCGGTGAGCCGGCGCAGGTACGCGTGGACGCGGGCCGGGTCGGCGTCGGGGACTTCGGCCTCGTAGCCGCCCATGCCGACGAGACGCAGGGTTTCGGTGGCGGCGACCGCGTCGGCGACGGCGCGGCAGTCGTCGTCGGTACGGGCCCCGGTACGGGCTTCCTCGCCGGCGCCGAGCTCGACGACGACGTCGATGCGCGCCGCCCGGCCCTGCAGGGCCCGGTCCATGAGCTGGACCCCGCGCACGGAGTCGACGTAGCAGACGAAGCGGAAGCCGGGGTCGGCGGCGAGTTCGTCGGCGATCCAGTGCAGGGCGGCGGGATCGACGAGCTCGTTGCCGAGGAAGATCCGCTGGATGCCGAAGGCGCGGCAGACGCGGACCTGGTGGGGGACGGCGACGGTGATGCCCCACGCGCCGTGGTCCAGCTGACGGCGGAACAGCTGCGGGGACATGCAGGTCTTGCCGTGCGGCGCGAAGGCGAGGTCGTGGCGGGCGGCGTAGGTGCCGAGGGCGGCGAGGTTGTGCTCCAGCGCGTCCGCGTCGAGGGTCAGGACGGGGGTGGTGAACCCGCCGGTGTACAGGTCCCGTCGCTGGGCGGCGAGCTGCGCGACGGTGAGGCCGTGCGTCTGGGCGTCCGGCGGGAGTCCCTTGAACCGGTGGTCGACCGGCTCGTCGGCGAGGTCCTTGACGGGGTCGCTGGCCATACGGGTGCCTCCGGGAGTTGCGTTGCCTGCAACGGTCGTTGCGTGTGCCGCTGCATGCTGTCTAACATCCCGGGTGACGGGGGGTCAACGTGCAGCGGCCCGGTGCGGCGCCGCTGGAAGATCCGGCCCCGCCGGCGTTTGAGGCGCGGGTCCGGGCGGAGCCCGGGGGCGTCGGCGTGAGCATTGGGATGCGGCTGGTCACCATCCGGCCCCGCCGGCGTTTGAGGCGCGGGTCTGGGGCGGGGCCCGGCAGCGATGCCGCACCAGGGACGACAAGGGAGGCACGGCATGAGCCAGTCGGTGGAGCGGGCGCTGCGGATCCTGCCGCTGCTCGCGAAGGGCCCCGCCGGCCTCGGCGCGGTCGCCGACGAGCTCGGCGTGCACAAGAGCACCGCGCTGCGTCTGCTCCGCACGCTGGACGTGCACGGCTTCGTCTACCGCCGGCCCGACGGCCGCTACCGCCTCGGCGCCCAGCTCTTCACCCTCTCCGCCGAGGCCATCGAGAACCTCGACGTCCGGGAGGTCGCGCACCCCCACCTCGTCGAGCTGAACCAGGCCACCGGCCACACCGTTCACCTCGCCCTGCACCAGGACGACGAGGTCGTGTACGTCGACAAGGTGGACAGCCGCTACCCGGTCCGCATGTACTCCCGCATCGGCAGGCCCGTGCCGCTCACCGTCGCCGCCGTCGCCAAGCTGCTCCTCGCCGACCTGCCCGAGGTCGAGCGACGGGCCCTCGCCGGCCGGATCGAGTACCCCCGCTACACCGCCCGCTCCACCCCGGACGCCGCGGCCTTCCTGCGCGAACTGGACCTCGTACGGGAGCAGGGCTGGGCCACCGACCTCGGTGGGCACGAGGAGTCCGTCAACTGCCTCGGCGCGCCCGTGTACGGGCCGGACGGCCGGGTCGTCGCCGCGCTGTCCGTGTCCGCGCCCGGTGTGGTCCTCTCCGCCGAGGGACTGCTCGCACTGCTGCCGCAGGTCCTCCGTACCGCCGGCGCCGTCAGCCGGGACTATTCAGGAGCACAGGAGAGAACGTGACCGCGAGCACCGCGAGCCCCGGGAAGACCGCCCTCACCCCCGACACCCACACCACCCCGCCCGCGAGGTTCTCGCACGGTGTGCGCAAGGGGAACATCCTCCAGGTCGCCGGCCAGGTCGGCTTCCTCCCGCACGTGGAGGGGCAGCCGCCCACCCCCGCCGGGCCGACGCTGCGTGAGCAGACCCTGCAGACGCTGGAGAACGTCCGCTCCGTCCTGGAGACCGGGGGTGCGGGCTGGGACGACGTGATGATGATCCGCGTCTACCTCACGGACACCGGGCACTTCGCCGAGATGAACGACATCTACAACACCTACTTCGAGGAGCAGGGCCTGAAGGAGGCCCCCGCCGCCCGCACGACGGTGTACGTCGGCCTGCCGGCCGGGCTGCTGATCGAGATCGACGCCCTCGCCGTTCTGGGCTAGGCCGGCTCCCCGCCCGCCGGGCATGCGGGAGGGCGCCCCCCTGGTGGCGGGGCGCCCTCTTCACGCGGGTCCTACGAGCAGTACTGGGCTTCCTTGCCGATCGAGCGGTACATGCAGTCCGCGTTCTCCAGCAGCTGGAGCACCGCGTCCTTGTTGCGTGCGGTCTCGCGGTCGATCACCTCGTCCGGCGGGTAGAAGCCGCCCCCGCCGCTCTCCGGGTACATCTCGAAGGTGTAGGCGAAGATCCTCTGATTGCCCCACAGCCAGTCGTCGATCGTTCCGTCGGTGATGTAGAGGTCACTCGCCTGTTCCGGCGTGTAGCCGTTGCTCGACGCCATGTTGGTGCCGATCTTCTTGTACGCGGCGAGGTCGTCGGCGGTCAGGCCCGGTGCGGTGTCGTTGTAGGTGTAGCCGAAGGGCCACAGCACGAGCTCGCTGTACGTGTGGAAGTCGATGGCGGCCTTGATCTGCTGCTTGCCGCCGATCACCCGGCTGCGGACGAAGTCCGAGACGGCCTTCACCTCGGGCGCCGACTCGGCGGCCGGGCCGCGGTAGGTCTCCGAGCTCTTGCTGCTGCTGGAGCCGCCGCAGCAGCCCCACTTGTAGCCCCAGTTCCGGTTCTCGTCCGTACCGACGTAGGAGGATCCGGAGTTCGGCTGGCGGTTCTTGCGCCAGGAGCGGTAGCGGCCGGTGGCGATGTCGTACTCGCCGCCGTCCGGGTTGAGGTCCGGGATGATCCAGATCTCGCGGCCGTTGACCGCGTTGGTGACCCGGGCGTCGCCGCCGTGCTTGGAGGTGAACTCCTTGAGCAGGTACAGGGCCATCTCGACGGTCAGGTGCTCGCGCGCGTGCTGGTGGGCGGTGAAGAGCACCTCGGGCTCGGCCTCGTCCGTCGCGACGTTGTCGCTGATCTTGATGGCGAAGAGGTCCCGGCCCTCGTAGGACTTTCCGATCACCCGCTTGCTCGCGATCGACGGGTACTGCGCGACGAGCTGATTGATCTCGGCGGTCGCCTCGGCGTAGTTGTGGTACCTCGAGTCCGCCGAGGGGAAGTCCATCGGGCTCGCCGCCATGCCCGGCAGCGAGCGGTCCGGAGGGCCGGGAAGGGCGCTCAGCTTGTAGCCGAGCGCCTTCAGCTCCTTGGCCTGGAGGGTGTCGGCGCTGACCACGACCGTGTGGTCGTCCACCTCGTCGATCGAGACGCCGGTGCGGAGCAGCGCGGTGCGGTCCGCGGCGGTGGACGGACCGTGGATCCGGTACTGGACGATGGCCTCGTCCTGAGTGGCCGTGGACGGCGTGGGCGGTGGTGACGCCGTGGCGCTCACGCCGTAGGCGGGTGCGCCCAGTGCGAGCGCCAGCAGGGCCGCCGTGAGGGCGGCCCTTCGGCGGGTATGGAGCCGCATGCGTTCTCCTGGGTGGGGAGTGTGGGGTAGCCGTGCGGACGCGCTCAGCGTCCTCTCGTGGCATGTCCCGGTCAAGAACCTGAGATGTCGGCCGAACCGATTCCGGCCACCCCACACGTACCGCCTACGGGAGTCCGTGGACCTTGGGACCCACCGAGTTCGACCAAGCACTACCCGCCTTGGCGTCCCAATTGGTGGACCAGGTCATCGCGCCGCGCAGCCCGGGGTAGGTCTTCGACGGCTTGAAAGATCCGCAGTTCGTGCCCCTGGCCAGGCAGTCCAGGGCGTTGTTCACGATGGTCGGCGAGACGTAGCCGCTGCCCGCGCCGCTCGGGGAGGCCGGGACGCCGATGCCCACCTGGGAGGGGTCGAGGCCGCCCTCCAGCTGGATGCAGGCGAGGGCGGTGAGGAAGTCCACCGAGCCCTGGGAGTAGACCTTGCCGTCGCAGCCGTTCATCGAGCCGCTGTTGTAGTACTGCATGTTTACGACGGTGAGGATGTCCTTGATGTTGAGCGCCGTCTTGAAGTAGCCGCCCTGCGGGGACTGCATGTCGATCGTCTGCGGCGCCATGGTGATCACCAGGGACGGGCCCGCCTTCGCGGACAGCGAGCGCAGCGCCTGCGTCATGTAGGTGGGGTTGAGGCCGTTCTCCAGGTCGATGTCGATGCCGGTGAAGCCGTACTCCTGCATCAGGGCGTACGCGGAGTTCGCGAGGTTGTTCGCGGAGGCGGAGTCGTTGACCGTGATGGTCCCCTTCTCGCCGCCGATGGAGAGGATGACCGACGTGCCGGCCGCCTTCTTCGCCGCGATGTCGGCCTTGAACTGGGCGACGGAGTAGCCGCCGAGGCCGGCCGAGTCGAGGTTGAAGGTGATGGCGCCGGGCGTGGTGGTGGCGTCGGCGAAGGAGACGGCGATGATGTCGTACTGCGCGGAGACGTCGGAGATCTTCTGGACGGTCGCGCCGTTGTTGAAGTTCTGCCAGTAGCCGGTCAGGGCGTGCTTGGGGACGGCCGGGTTGGGATTCGGGTTGCCGCCGCCGGTGGTCGTGCCCGTGACCGCCGCGGACCTGGGTCCCTCGCCCGCCGCGTTGTACGCGCTCACCTGGAAGGAGTACGAGGTGGAGGCGGCGAGTCCGGTGATCTGCGCGGAGGCTCCGGACACGGTCTGGACCCGGACGCCGTCCTGATGGACGTGGTAGCCGGTGGCGCCGCTGACCGCGTTCCACGAAAGGGTGAGGCCGTTCGCGCTCTGGCCGGAAACGGCGGTGCCGCCCGGCGCGCCGGGGACCGACGGGCCGGGGTCGGTGCCACCGCCGCCGTCGGGGCCGAAGACACTGAACTCGTCGGCGAAGTAGGCCGGCTGGCCGTACCACCCGTGCGTGTAGACGGTGACCTGGGTGGTGCTCGGACCGGTGGAGAAGGTGGTGGACAGCTTCTGCCAGCCCGAGCCCGAACCGGGGGTCCAGGTGGAGACGTCCTGGGTGCCGGTCCCGCTCGCGCCGAGGTACACGTAGCTGCCCTGGACCTGCGTGCTCAGCGTGTACGTCGAGTTCGGCTTGACTGTGACGGTCTGGCTGCAGCGGGCGTTGTCCTGACCCGACGGGGTGGCTTTGAGGGCGCCCGCTCCGGCGTGGACGGGCGAGGGGACGGAGGCGCCGCTCCCGCCGGTACAGGACCAGTCGGCGAGTCCCGACTCGAAGCCGCCGTTGCGGGCGACGTTGACGTCCACCGCCTGTGCCGTACCGGTGGCGAGGGCGGTCAGGGCGCCTGCGGTGAGGGTGGTGGCGCCCAGGAGGGCGAGGGAACGTATGCGGTTCACGTGGGCTCCGTGGGGGGAGGAAGGTGAAGGCGGGGGCAAGTGGGGCACCCCGGAGCCAAGTTGGTCCAGACCAATCCTTGTGTCAAGCGTCTTTGCAATGTGGCTTGAAATGCTCGGCGGTGCGATCCCTGTTGTCCGGGTTTCCGGTCAGCTGTGACATGTGCTCACGGCACGGGAATTTCCAAGCACCTGCCCTGCCAGGGGTGACGCGGATATGGTGCTGGGGCAAGGGGGAAGGCGTCGATCGTTTGCGGTCGCGCAGCATGTGCACGTACGCGCCGAGCGTGCGCCGAGCATGCGAACGACCGGGGCGCACGGGGTGAATGTGGGGGAACGGGGGAATTCGCGTGCCGACCGCCATCGCTGTCACCAGCACCGATCTGGTACTTCCGGCCCCTGACCGGCACACGCCGGGGGCCGCCGTGCTGCACCCGCCCGAGCAGCTCGACCTGGAAGGTGCGCTCGCCGAGACCGGAGCCCTGCTGGAGCGGCACGGCCACCTCGTGGCCCTCGTACCGCCCTGGCTGCCGCGCTCCACCGTCCAGCGGCTGCACACGGTACGGGCCATTCTGGAAACCGACCGGATCGCGCTCCTCGGCATCGATCTGCCGCCGCTCGGAACCGCCCTGCTGGCCCGTCAGCTGCGCCAGATCAGCGTCTGCGACTTCAGCCCGGGAATCATCGCCTCCGCGGCCCGGCTGCTGTCCCACTACATCTACGCGGGCGCCCTGCTGGGCTCGGTCGCCAAGCTCGACCGCGTCCGGGTCCCGGTCGGACTGGGGGCGCACGCCCGGTCGTGGTCGCCGAGCGCGCAGTTCGCCGTACTCGCCCACCCGACGCCGCACCTGGCGAAGCTCGGCTCCTCCGGCGGGTCCTCCGGCGGGGCGCACGGTGGGGCGCGCGGGCCGGCCGTCATGCCCGCCGGCCCCGGCTTCGCCACGCACCTCACCTTCGCCCGCGGCCAGCTCGCCTCCGACTGGGTGGCGGCCGAACTGGCCCCCGCCTGGCAGGTACAGGGCGTCATGGAGAACCCGTTGCCGGCCGGCTCACCCCGCTGGTGGGGCACCCAGAAGCTCGTCGAATTCGCCGCCGGCATCCCGGACCTCTCCGTGCTCTACCAGCTGGTCGCCTCGGTCCGCCGCGAGGAGTGCCGCTGGTGCGGCCTGGAACTCATCGGCGACCGCTGCGGCTTCTGCGCCGCGCCGCTGAGCGCACCGCTCGACGCGCCGCCGCCACCCGCCAGTACGGCCCGCTCCAGACCCTGACCATCCCGAAGGCACCAACGAACGAAGAACGGCGAGGTTGTAAGGCCCATGAACTCACGCCAGCGCCGCGGCGTCATTCTGCTGCTCCTGTCGGTCCTGTGCGCCCTGGGGGCCTTCGCCGGAGTCCTCGTGGTGATCGGCGACGTCAATTCCAAGGTCGGGGCCGAGGTCGTCGCGTACCGCGCCAAGGGCGACATCCCGCCGTACAGTCCGCTGGCGGCCGGACAGTTCGAGCAGGTCAGGATCCCCGTGCGGTGGCTGTCCGACACCGCCGTCACCGACCTCGGGGCGCTCAAGGACAAGATCGCGCTCACCACCCTGAAGAAGGGCTCGCTGCTCCAGGCGGACATGTTCGTCGACCGGCCGCAGCTCCAGCCCGGTGAACAGGAGATCGCCATCATGATCGACGCGGCGACGGGCGTGGCCGGGAAGATCACCTCCGGAGCCAAGGTCAACATCATCGCCACCTTCAAGGGGGCCAAGGACACCGACCCCTCCCGTTCGGTGATCATCGTCGCCAACGCCCGGGTCCTGGGCGTCGGCAAGCTCACCGCCCTCGACAAGGACAGCGACCGCAAGGGTCCCGCCGAGGCCGTCCCGATCACCTTCGCCCTGAACACCAAGGACACCCAGCGCGTCGCCTACGCCGAGTCCTTCGCGGAGCACGTACGCCTGGCCCTGGTGGCCCCCGGAACCGACTCGGCGCCCAGCCCGAGCGACCGTACGTACACCCTCGACGGGGACAAGTGAGGCGCGCATGACCACCCGAATCCTCCCCGCGGTCGGCGACCCGGACGCCGCGCGCGCCCTCGTGACGTTGCTGAGCCAGCTCCCGTCGGCGGAGCCGGCCGCCCCCGTCGCCGACTCCACGAGCCTCCTCGACCTGCTGGCCCGCCTGGCCGCCGACTCCATCGACGAACTCCCCGAGGTCGTCCTCGTCCACGAGCGGATCGGCCCGGTGCCCGCACTGGAGCTCATCCGGGAGGTCGCCCTGCGCTTCCCGGCGGTGGGCGTGGTCCTGGTCTCCTCGGACGCCGGCCCGGGGCTCTTCTCCGCCGCGATGGACTCGGGCGCGCGCGGGCTGATCGGCCTCCCGCTCTCCTACGAAGAGCTCGCGGCCCGCGTCCAGGCCGCCGCCCAGTGGTCCGTGGGCGTGCGCCGCCATCTGGGGAAGGGAGCCGCCGCCGACGTCTTCACGGGCCCGGGCGGCCGGGTGGTCACGGTCGCCGGAGCCAAGGGCGGGGTGGGCACCACCTTCACAGCCGTACAGTTCGCGCTGGCCGCGGCGGCCTCGGGACGGCGTACCGCACTGGTCGACATGGACCTCCAGGCCGGCGACGTGGGCTCGTACCTCGACGTGCAGTTCCGGCGCTCCATCGCCGACCTCGCCGGGATCCAGGACATCTCCCCGAGGGTCCTCCAGGACGCGGTCTACGACGACCGCACGGGGCTGGCACTGCTGCTCGCCCCCGCCGACGGCGAACGGGGCGAGGAGGTCGACGACCGGGCCGCCCGGCACATCGTCGGAGCCCTGCGCAGCCGCTACGAGCTCGTCGTCATCGACTGCGGCACGCAGGTGACCGGTGCGAACGCGGCGGCGGTGGAGATGGCGGACGTGGCGGTGCTGGTCGCCACCCCGGACGTGGTCGCGGTGCGCGCGGCCAAGCGGATGGTCCGGATGTGGGAACGCCTGCAGGTGCGCAAGGCGGAGGACACGACGATGGTCGTCAACCGCTGGAGCAAGCACACGGAGATCCAGCCGGCCCTGATCGAGAAGATCACCAAGACCCGCGCCACCCGCACCCCGGTCCCCGCGGCCTTCAAGGAACTCCAGGCGGTGGTGGACGCCGGCCGGGTCCAGGACCTGGACAACCGCTCGACGGTGAAGCAGGCCCTGTGGACCCTGGCGGGCGAACTGGGCCTGCTGTCGGCCCCGGACGCCGCCCCTCCCGCCCGCACCCCGGGTGCGGCGGTGGCGGTCCGCTCCGCGGGCCCGGTCTCACGCCTGCGCCGCGGCCGGGAGGGCTGACGCATGCCGTCGCGCAGACCCCGCCGCGGGGACCGGGGGCAGGTGGCGGTCGAGTTCGTGGGCATGGTCCCGCTGATCCTGCTCCTGGTGGCGGCGGTGTGGGAGTGCGTACTGATCGGCTACGCGTTCTCCCTGGCGGGGAACGCGGCGGACGAGGCGGCGCGGGCGGGGGCGGTGACGGGAGATCGCGGCGCCTGTACGGCTGCCGCGGGGGAGCACATCTCGGCCGCATGGGGCATGAGCGCGGAGTGCGGTCCTGCGGGCGACATCTACAAGGCGACCGTGACGCTCAAGATCCCCGTCCTCTACCCCGGGCTCAACTTCGGAGAGATCACCGGCACGGGCGGCGCGGCGATGGAAAAGGAGTGACATGAACCGGAACCGGAAGTGGCGCTCCGACCAGGGCCAAGTAGCCCTGGAGTACATCGGCTTCGTCCCGATCCTGCTGTTCGTCGCACTGTGCGCGATCCAGCTGGGCTGGGTCGCGTACGCCGAGGAACAGGCTGACACGGCGGCGCGCACCGCCGCGCGCGTCGAAGCCCGTTACGGCAAGGGCGGTGAGGCGGCGGGACGGGCCGCGATCAGCGGTGGGCTGGGAGCGAGTGCCGCATTCACCTGGGCCAACTCGCCCGACGCGGTCAGCGTCACCGTCATCCTCACCGCCAACTCCATCGTTCCCGGACTCGACGCCCACAAGGCGTCGGCCACGGCGGTCATGCCCAACGACGACCCAGAGGTGACCGGACCATGAGCCTGCGTTCCCGGGTCAACACCCCCGACGACCGCCACAGCCCCCGCGAGGACGGCCGCCTGGTCTCCTCCTACCGCGCCAAGCTGCTGGAGGAGATCGACCTCGCCGAGATGTCCGCGCTCGCGCCCGCCGAGCGCCGGGCGCGGCTGGAGCGCGTACTCGGCCACATCATCAGCCGTGAAGGGCCCGTCCTCTCCACGGTCGAGCGCGCGCAGCTGATCCGCCGGGTCGTCGACGAGGCCCTGGGGCTCGGCGTGCTCGAACCGCTCCTCGAAGACGCCTCGATCTCCGAGATCATGGTCAACGGCCCCGACCAGATCTTCGTCGAGCGCGCCGGCCGCGTCGAGCAGCTCCCCATCCGCTTCGCCTCGCACGAACAGCTGATGCAGACCATCGAGCGCATCGTCTCCACCGTCAACCGCCGCGTGGACGAGGCCAATCCGATGGTGGACGCCCGCCTGCCCAGCGGCGAGCGCGTCAACGTCATCATCCCGCCGCTCTCCCTGACCGGTGCGACGCTCACCATCCGCCGCTTCCCGCGTGCCTTCACCCTGCACGAGATGATCGCCCTCGGCTCGCTCGACGAGCAGATGCTGCTCCTGCTCTCCGGCCTCGTCGCGGCGAAGATGAACGTGATCGTCTCCGGCGCCACCGGTACCGGCAAGACGACCCTCCTGAACGCCCTCTCCGGCCTGATTCCGGAGGGCGAGCGCATCATCACCATCGAGGACTCCGCCGAACTCCAGCTCCAGCAGGCGCACGTGATCCGCCTCGAGTCCCGCCCGGCGAACGTCGAGGGCAAGGGCCAGATCACCATCCGCGACCTCGTACGGAACTCACTTCGCATGCGTCCCGACCGCATCATCGTCGGCGAGGTCCGCGGCGGCGAGACCCTCGACATGCTCCAGGCGATGTCCACCGGTCACGACGGCTCCCTGGCCACCGTCCACGCCAACAGCTCCTCGGACGCGCTCATGCGCCTGCAGACGCTGGCCTCCATGTCGGAGGTCGAGATTCCCTTCGAAGCCCTCCAGGACCAGATCAACAGCGCCGTCAACGTCATCGTCCAGCTCACCCGCTTCGGCGACGGATCACGCCGCATCACGGAGATCTCCATCCTGGAATCGCACGGCCGGGAGCCCTTCCGCATCACGACGGTCTGCCGCTTCGCCGCCCAGCCGATAGGGGCGGACGGGCGCGTGCACGGCTACTTCGCGTACTACCCGCTGCCGCGCCGGATCGCGGAACGCCTCTACATGAACAACCAGCCGATCCCGCAGGCCTTCGGGGTCGCCCTGCCGGACGACCCCCTCACCACCCCGCACATCTCCCGGACCGCCCTGTGAACCCACTCATCCTCCTCACCCTCGGCGCCACCCTGCTGGCCTGCGTGCTCGTCGTCGCCGGACTCCAGGCGTACGTCGCCGGGCGCGCCCAGCGTGCCGCCCTCATCGAGCGCCTCTCGGCGAGCGGCGTGCCGGAGCCCCTGGGCCGGCGGCGCCGCTTCCGGGGCGTCGACCGGCGGCTGCGCCGCACGAAGCTCGGCCGCCGCATCGAGCTGAAGCTGGCGACCACCGGCCTGGACCTCACGCCGGGCGAGTTCTTCGTCTACATGCTCGGGTCCGTCGCGGGCGTCTGGCTCATCGCGTCCTCCCTCCTCGCGCCGTTCTTCGGGCCGGTGGCGGGGGCGATCGGCGTCTGGGCGGCGAACGCCTTCCTCAACTGGCAGCGGACGCGCCGTACGGAACGGTTCATCAACCAGCTCCCCGACCTGGCCCGCATCCTGGCCAACGCCACCCAGGCCGGGCTGGCCCTGCGTACGGCCATCGCCATCGCGGCCGAGGAGCTGGAGGCCCCGGCGGGCGAGGAGCTCTCGCGCGTCGCCGACCGCCTCGCCGTGGGCCACTCCATCGAGGAGTCCTTGGGTGAACTCACCGAACGCCTCCCCTCCCGCGAGCTGGTCGTCCTCGTCTCCACCCTGGTCCTGTCGGCCCGCGCGGGCGGCGCGATCGTGGACAGCCTGCGCAACCTCACGGTGACGCTGGAGCAGCGCAAGGAGACCCGCCGCGAGATCCGCACGCAGCTGTCCCAGGTGACGGTGACGGCGTACCTGGTGCCGTCCATCGGACTCGGCTCGCTGCTGCTCGTCGACATGATGATGCCGGGCGCCCTGGACCGGATGACGGGCGCGTTCCTCGGCCAGACGGCCGTCCTCATCGCGCTCGGCCTCTTCGCTCTGGGCTTCCTCCTCATCCGCCGCCTGTCGAAGATCGACGTCTGAGGGGGACGACAGGACGATGACCGGACTTCTTCTCGCACTCGCCGTGGCCCTCTCGGTCCTCGGCGCCTTCCACGGCATCCGCCTCTACCGCGCGGACGTGAAGCTGCCCACGGACCTCGCCCTGGCCCTGGAGGTCGGAGCCACCCGCACGACGGCGGTCGGCTCCCTCGTCGACCGCATGGGCATCCGCTGGGCGCCCCTGGTCCTGAGCGCGATGGGCCCGGCCAGGGTCGCCCGCAAGCGCCGTCAGATCGACATGGCGGGCAACCCGGCCGGCCTGACCATCGACCGGTACGCGGCGCGGCGGGCGGTGTACGGCGCCCTGGGCGCCGCGGGCGCCTTCTCCATGCTGATCAACGGCCAGCTGGTCGCCGCCCTGCTCATGGTGGCCTTCGGCCTGTTCTGGATCGAGGCCGGCCTGTGGTCGGCGATCCGGATCCGCCGCGACCACATCGAGCGGACGCTGCCCGACTTCCTGGACGTCCTCGCCGTGGTGGTGAGCGCGGGGCTCGGCTTCCGGCAGGCGCTGGACCGGGTGGCGGACAAGTACGAGGGCCCGTGGGCGGACGAGATCCGCATCACGCTCCAGCAGATGGACATGGGCGTCAGCCGCCGGCAGGCCTTCGACGAGCTGCGCCGCCGCAATGACTCGGAGCAGGTCGCGCAATTCGTGACGGCCCTCCAGCAGGGCGAGGAACTCGGCTCCCCCATCGTGGACACGCTGATCGCGATCGCCGAGGACATGCGCCGTACGGACGCCCAGAACGCCCGTCGCCGTGCGGCCAGGGCCGTCCCGAAGGCGACGTTCGCCGTGACGATGTTCATGCTGCCGGGCACGCTCATCCTCCTGGTGTGCGGCTTCGTCTACGGCGCGAACGTCGACTTCGGCGCCCTGTTCGGGGGTGGCTGAGCCATGGCCCGGCTGAGTGTGCTCATCGCCGACGGCAACCCGGTCATCAGGGCGGGCCTGGCGGCCATCCTGGGCACGGCCGGGGACCTCGACGTCATAGCCCAGGCGGCGGACGGCCGCGAAGCACTGAGCCTGACCCGCCGGCACGCCCCGGACGTGATCCTGCTGGACGTCCGGATGCCGGGGGTGGACGGGATCTCGGCCCTGCCGCACCTGGTGCAGCTGGCGCCGGTACTGATGCTGACGTACAGCAGGGAAGCAGACGTCGTGCGTGAGGCGTTGCTGCTGGGCGCCGGGGGCTACCTCGTGCACGGCGAGTTCACGACGGACGAGCTGCTCAGGGCGGTCCACGACGCCCCACTGGGCCGCCCCCACTTCACCCCGACGGCGGCGAGCGCACTCCTCGCGGAGCTCCGGTCCTCTTCGCATCCGCAACGAACTGTGGCACAGTCTTCTGAGCGGATGCACAACTCTGTTGTCTTCGGGCTGAGTTCCCGAGAGGTGGAGATCATGGATCTGATCGCGTCCGGGATGAGCAATCAGCAGATCGCCGCGGCCTGCTTCATCAGCGAGAAGACGGTCAAGAACCACATCAACCGCATCTTCGCGAAACTCCGGAGCGCCACGCGCAGCGAGGCGATAGCCCGCTGGCTGGGAACCGCCCGTCCAGGAGTGACCGGTCATGGGTAGACGGAGTGCGCAGTGGGTCCGTAATTGGGTCCCGGGACCCTTGGTCACGACTGGTGACTCGCCGTACCGTCCGCAGATCGACACCGGTACCGGCCCGGGAGGGAACCCCCATGTCACAGAACACGCTGCTGAAGGTCGCCGTGGAGGCGCGCATCAGGGTGAACGGGTGGGCGGACACGGCCGCGACGAGGCTCCGCAGGCGTCACGCGGGGAGCGACCGCGGCCAGACCGCGTTCGAATACCTGGGCATCATTTTGGTGGTCATCGTGATCGTTGGAGCGATTGTTGGTTCCGGCGTCGGATCGGAGATCACCAAGCGGATCAAGCAAGCGGTGACGGACATCAAAGCGGGCTAGTGGATATCCAGGGGAAGCCCGGGCGTGACCGAGGGCAGGCGTTTCCGATCTACGTGGTGATGGTGGCGGGCTTGCTCTTCGCGGCGCTTGCTCTTTTCGTCATTGGCCAGGCAGCGGTCACGCGCAGCGATGCCCAGGGGGCCGCGGATGCGGCGGCCTTGGCCGCTGGGCGTGAGGCCAGGGACAAGGTACTGCTCGGGCTCGACCTTGCCGCAGTGCAGCCTGCGGACTGGAAGAAGATCGTCGATGGGGATTTGCTCAAAGTCGGTGAGGCCTGCGCGGCGGCGGAAGCCTTCGCGGCGAGGAACGACGCAGAGGTATCGGGATGCGAGCCCTCTCTCCCGAGATTCACCGTCAGGGTGGAGACCAGGGGGACAGTGGGAGAGTCCGTGATTCCTGAGACCGGCAGCATGCATGGCACCGCAACGGCCACGGCTTTGATTGAGCCGAAGTGCCGCCTGGGCGCGGTTCCCACAGCTCCCGTTCCGAGCTCCACACCCACAACTCCCGAGGGCGGCTCTCCCGCCCCTACGCCGCCTCCGGCAACCGTGAACTTCACATGCGACGGCGAGCTCGTCAAACTCGATCCGCTTAAGCCGGGCTCGCTCAGCGCCCTGACCAGGAAGCTGTTCGGCGTGCGACTCGTGGACTGACAGGAAACCAGAGACAAGGAAGCGTTCATAGATGAGCATTCGGCGCATGGTGAAGGTCCGTGGGGGAGTGGCCGTTGCAGGTGCGGCGGTCATAGCCCTCACGTTGGCCGGGTGTGGCGGGGATGGCGACAGCAATAAGTCGAAGGACCCGCAGAAGTCCTCAACGCCCCAAGCTCAGGGAGCGGGATCTCAGGACGCGGCTCCGGCTACAGGCCAGAGCTCGGATGCCACTGAGGTGCTTGCCACGCTCAATGGACAGGCTGGCATGACCCTGACGATCAACTCGGCGCGGAGAGACCCGGGTGGATTCCTCACCGTCACTGGTCAGATCAAGAACACGGGTAGCCAGTCATATAAGGACACGGTTGCCTGGCGTGGCATCGAACTCAAGGGGACTGGCGAATCGGTCGCCGGCGCAACGCTGGTCGACAAGGCAGGCAAGAAGCGCTACTACGTCCTTCGTGACACTGAGTCCAGGTGCCTGTGCACGACAGGTGTTTCCAGCGTAGACGCCGGCCAAGTGATCCCCTTCTTTGCCCAGTTTCCCGCACCACCGACTTCTACCAATGAGGTGGAGTTCAGCCTCCCGACCTTTGCCACGGCCGCTGTCAAAATCTCTGGGTGACCCCATGATCACACGTCAGCAAGTAGCCGCAACTGCCATAGCATCAGCGCTTGTTGTTGCCGGAGGGCATCTCGTCGGGGCGAGCACCGCGTACGCCGATGACGTCAAGCCGTCCGTACCCCCCGGCACCGAGCCCTCCGCCTCCGCCCCCGTCGCCATCGACTCCAACTCCCCCGGCCTCAAGATCCCGCAGGGTGGGACCCTCGCACCCGTCAAGGTGCTCGACATCGCCGAGGTCGTCGAAGACCTCGGCGGGGAGCAGCGGCGGCAGGAGACCAACCAGACCGTCATGATGGCCCTGCAGTCGGAGGTGCTGTTCCCCGAGAACAGCGCCGTGTTCAACGCGCAGGCCGCCGCCCGGATCCAGGCCATCGCCAACGAGATCAACACGCAGAAGGCGACCCGCATCCGAGTCTTCGGGTTCACCGACGACCAGGGCAGCTACGAGCACGGCAAGGAACTCTCCAAGCAGCGCGCCGACGCCGTGCAGGCCGAGCTGGCCAAGACCGTCACCAACCCCAGCGTCGTCTTCGACGTGCGCGGTTACAGCGAGGACTACCCGATCGCCGACAACAGCACCGAGGAGGGCCGCAAGAAGAACCGCCGCGTCGAGATCACCTTCCCCCGCAGCGCGGGCGGCTAGCCAGTTCCCGGTCCACACTCCGGCGGCCGCCGAACCACCCGGGCGCAGCGGGAACACCTGTGCACGGTGCCAGAGCGGGCCCAGATCAACCGCTACCGAATAGGGGCGGAAGGGGACGGCAGCAGCGACATCGCCGTCGCGGGAGCCTGGTACTTCACCGACACCGCCGACGCCTTCCGACGGAGGCTCCGGTACATCAAGGCGGGCGAGCCGGCCATCTGCCGCCGACTGAGCCCGGCCGTGGCTCACGAGGCCGCGGCCCACGGTTCCGGCTGCGCGATCCACGGCAACGACCGGACGTCCCTGGCGATAGGGAACGTTCCCGGCGGTGCGTCACACTCCCGCACGGCCGTGGCCCGCCGACTGCGGCGGCTGCGCGTGCAGGGGCACCTCGTGCTCGTATCCCGCGTACGGCCGCGCGTCGCCGACTTCGAGTCCTGACGCTGCTGTCATGCGGTGTAAACCACCCGCAGGCCGCCCTCGGATGCCGGGACGGCTGGGGGATCAGATCACAGAGGCGAACACGGTTCGGGCGGCGGCGCCTGGTGCAGCGGCCCTTGCGGTTGGATGCCGGGCGGAGTCTGGACGTGTCCGTCCCGCCACCACGTCGATCGCTCCGGCTGACCGTCTACGACGGCCACGCGCCCCATGTGCACCCCCGGCGCGCTGCTCACTGCGCGGCCCGACGGCATGCAGTGCTGCGGCAGACGGCCGCCGCGGTGGGGTGTCGTGCGGCGGGAGCCGGGGGCTTCGGGGGAGGCCCTCGGGCCTGGCGGCGGGACGTGGGGCTCCACCCCTCAACGCCGAGGCAGGGGCACGCAACGCCGGTGCGGCCGCGTTTGCGGTACGCCGGCCCAGAAGCAACCTTGGGGCCGTCCCGATCTGACGCGGCATCTGAAAGGCTCGTGACGGCAGCGGTTGGTTTGTCATAAGTGGGTTACAGGTGGTGGGTTCCCGGTTGCAGATGCGACGTGAGTTGATGAAACTAGTCATACTTTCGGTCGTTGGAGTGTGCGGGGGAGGAGTGGGATGAAGTTCGACATGGGGACGCAGGTTCTGACGAACCTGATGTCGGGGTCGCGTAATTCGAATACGGATCTGGGG
>NZ_JBSGZI010000087.1:0-34386 GCF_053610945.1 Streptomyces sp. NPDC054849 | reverse complement strand
CCCTTTTTCATGGCCTGCGCGGGGGAACGCGAAAGCCCCGGCCGTGGAAACGGCCGGGGCTTTCAGGCGGTGCGCGATACTGGGATTGAACCAGTGACCTCTTCCGTGTCAGGGAAGCGCTCTCCCGCTGAGCTAATCGCGCGGGCTCTACGGCTCGAAAGCCGCAGGTCGAACAGGTGGTGCGGTACTGCGAGGTGCTGCGTGCGCGATACTGGGATTGAACCAGTGACCTCTTCCGTGTCAGGGAAGCGCTCTCCCGCTGAGCTAATCGCGCGGGGATCCTTGCGGATCAGTGGACGATACTGGGATTGAACCAGTGACCTCTTCCGTGTCAGGGAAGCGCTCTCCCGCTGAGCTAATCGTCCTTGGAGGTGGAGACGGGATTTGAACCCGTGTAGACGGCTTTGCAGGCCGTTGCCTCGCCTCTCGGCCACTCCACCATGGAGCTGCAGGGGTTCTCGGGAAGATCCCCCACTTCGAGCGGACGACGAGACTCGAACTCGCGACATCCACCTTGGCAAGGTGGTGCTCTACCAACTGAGCTACGTCCGCAGGTCACCGCGTTCGCTCCGGGGTTCTCCCCCTTCGCTCCCTGGCGACGTGTTGAACTCTAGCGGATTCCCGGGCCAGCTCAAAAACGCGTTTCCGCAGCGTGCTGCCACTCGTTCACCACGGGTCACCCCGTGGTCACCCCACCGGCGCCGCCGCGTCACCGGTCATAGACTCGCAGCCGTGCACGACCTGCTCCCCATGGCCCGCTTCGGCGGCCTTCTCGCGACCGACCTCCGCGATGTCACCAGTGATCCCGCCGCCCTCGAGTCCACCGGCTTCTGGGCGGTGGCCGCCGACTTCGAAGGGAGGCTCGTCTGCGCGCGCTTCGGGGACGTGCGCCCCGACCCCGTCCCCGCGCCCGTCCCGGGTGCCTGGCGCGGACCCGGCGCCGACGAGTGGACCTCCTCGCTCGACCGCGCCGCGTACGTCGACGGCGTACGCCGCATCCGCGAGCACATCGCGCGCGGTGAGGTCTACCAGGCCAACCTCTGCCGCGTGATGTCCGCGCCGCTGCCCCACCCCGACAGCGCCGACGTCGACGCACTCACCGCGCTCCTCGCGCGCGGCAACCCCGCGCCCTTCGCAGGAACGATTCGCCTCGCCGCGCACGGCGTCGAGATCGCCACCGCCTCCCCCGAGCTGTACCTGCGCCGGGCCGGCCGCCACGTCGAGTCCGGACCCATCAAGGGAACCGGCCGCACCGTCGGGGACCTGCTCCCCAAGGACCACGCCGAGAACGTGATGATCGTGGACCTCGTGCGCAACGACCTCGGCCGGGTCTGCGCGACGGGCTCCGTCGGCGTCCCCGAACTGTGCGCCGTCGAGGAGCACCCGGGCCTGGTCCACCTCGTCTCCACCGTGAGCGGCGAGCTCGCCGACGGCGCCGGCTGGCCCGAGCTGCTCGCCGCGACCTTCCCGCCCGGTTCCGTCACGGGAGCACCCAAGACCTCCGCCCTGCGGATCATCGAGGCCCTGGAGACCGCCCCGCGCGGCCCCTACTGCGGGGGCATCGGCTGGGTCGACGCCGACCGGGGCACCGCCGAGCTCGCCGTCGGCATCCGCACCTTCTGGATCGACCGCGAGACACCCGGCGGCCCGCGCCTGCTCTTCGGCACCGGCGCCGGCATCACGTGGGGCTCCGATCCGGACCGGGAGTGGGCGGAGACCGAGCTGAAGGCCGCCCGTCTGCTGCGGGTGGCGTCAGGCCACGAGATGCCCCGTACACAGGGGGCGAACGGGACGATGGGAAGGACGGCACGATGAAGATCTGGCTCGACGGAGCGCTGAGGGACGTGGACGCCGCGAAGGTGTCCGTCTTCGACCACGGACTGACCGTGGGCGACGGCGTCTTCGAGACGCTGAAGGCGGAGGGCGGCCGGGCCTTCGCACTCACCCGCCACCTGGAGCGGCTGACCCGCTCGGCCCGGGGCCTCGGTCTCCCGGACCCCGACCTCGACGAGGTGCGCCGGGCCTGCGCCGCCGTACTGGAGGCCAACCCGGTGGAGCACGGGCGCCTGCGCATCACCTACACCGGCGGCGTCTCCCCGCTCGGCTCCGACCGCGGTGACGCGGGCACCACCCTGATCGCCGCCGTCGCGGAGTCCGCCCGCCGTCCCGACACCACCGCCGTCGTCACGGTGCCCTGGGTCCGCAACGAGCGCTCGGCCGTGGCCGGCCTCAAGACGACTTCGTACGCCGAGAACGTGGTCGCGCTCGCCGCCGCGCACCGGGCCGGGGCCTCCGAGGCGCTCCTCGCCAACACCGTCGGCCTCCTCTGCGAGGGCACCGGCTCCAACGTCTTCGTCGTGCTGGACGGGGAACTGCACACGCCGCCCCTGGCCTCCGGCTGCCTGGCCGGCATCACCCGGGCCCTCGTCGTCGACTGGGCCGGCGCCAAGGAGACCGACGTGCCCCTCGAGGTGCTGCAGCAGGCCGAGGAGATCTTGCTGACCTCCTCCCTGCGCGACGCCCAGGCGGTCCTGAGGGTCGACGACCGTGAGCTGGGGACCGCCCCCGGACCGGTCACGGCCGAGGTGATGCGGATCTTCGAGGCGAGGGCCGGCGCGGACCTCGATCCGTGAACACCGGTGACGCGGGGCCGCAGGACCGGTAGAACTCCAAGTGATGACCACCACCCTGCGGCCCGCGCAGCCGCTCCAGCAGAACGACGACGGCACCCGCTC
This sequence comes from Streptomyces sp. NPDC054849, assembly GCF_053610945.1. Lineage (NCBI taxonomy): Bacteria > Bacillati > Actinomycetota > Actinomycetes > Kitasatosporales > Streptomycetaceae > Streptomyces > Streptomyces sp. NPDC054849. The sequence continues at coordinate 31,651 of NZ_JBSGZI010000087.1, read as the reverse complement.
CCGGGCCTACGAGGTCCGGGTCAACAGCCGGCACGTCGGCACCCTCGAACTGGCCACGCGGTCCGCCGCCCAGCCGGCGATGGGCGTGATCCGGGACCTGTGGATCGACGAACCGGACCGCCGTCGCGGACGCGGCACGGTCGCCGCGCTCGCCGCCGAGGAGGTGCTGCGTTCCTGGCGCTGCACCGGCGTCGCCGTCTCGGTTCCCGCCGACGCGGAGCCGGCGCTGCGGATGGCCACCGCCCTCGGCTACCGGGAGACCGGCCGGATCATGGTCAAGGAGCTGCCGGCCGAACCGCCCGCGCTCCCGGCGGGCAGCACCGCCCGCCCCATGACCCAGGCCGAGTTCGACGTCTGGCTGGAGCGCGCCGTCGTGGAATACGCCCCCCGTCTCGTCGCCCCGGGCATGACCGCCGAGCAGGGCGTGGCGGCGTCCCGCGCCGAACACGCAAGGATGCTCCCGGCCGGGCGGGACACCCCCGGCACGGCCTTCCACGTCGTGGAGACGCCTCAGGGTTCGGTCCTGGGCAGCGTCTGGGTCGGGGAGCGCGAACTGCCCGGCCTCGGCCGCATCCCCTACGTGTACGACGTCCAGGTCGCGGCCGAACACCGCGGTCGCGGCCACGGCCGGACGCTGATGCTGCTGGCCGAGCACAGCGCACCGGCCGCCGGCGCCCGCCACCTGGGGCTGTACGTGGTCGAGGGCAACACACCGGCCCGGCGGCTCTACGAGTCGCTCGGGTACCGGGACACCACGGTGAACGCCGTCAAGGAGCTGATCTAGGTCCTTTCCGGGGCCGGGCCTCAGGAGGCGAGCAGGCGGTCGGCGATCTCCTCGATGCGGGCGCGCAGGCCGTCCTGGCTCTTGCCGCCGTCGAGGCGCTCGCCGTCGATCACGTACGTCGGGGTGCCGGTCACACCGATCGCCTTCCCCTCGGCCTGGTCGGCGTCGACGATCAGGATGTGCCGCCCGTCGATCAGGGCCGTGTCCAACTCCTCGACGTCGAGATCCAGCTCGCGCGCCACGTCCAGCAGCACCGCCTCGCCGCGCTCGCCCAGCTCCGCGGCGCGTGCCAGCACGGCCTCCGCGTAGGGCCAGGCCTGCCCCTGCTCGGCGGCCTCTTCGGCGGCCTGCGCCGCGGCGAAGGAGTGCTTGTGCTTCTCCAGGGGGAAGTGGCGCAGCCGGATGTCCAGCCGGTCGCCGTAGCGGGCGCGCAGGGCGCGCACGTCGTCAAGGGCACTGCGGCAGTCCTGGCACTGCAGTTCGCACCAGACGTCGAGGATCACGGAATCGGTCATGCGCCCAGTCTCCCAGCCCCCGCCCCGGCCCCCGACCGGCCCGCCGACCCGGCCTCAGGGATGAGGCGCGACCCGGAGATGTCCCCGAGATCCGCCCGGGGACGGCTTGTGACCTGGCCCGCGGGGCGAGGGGCGGTGCAGGATGGACAGGGACGGATCGACCTGCCGCCAAGAGTCCGGAGGACCGCATGCTTGCCGAGACCATATGCGCCGCGGTGTCCGCGGCCGGCCTGGGCATCGCCGCGCTGACCGCCTACCGCAAGCGGTTCCTGGCCGCTGCGCGGATCACCGCGTACGCGCTGGTGCCGGTCGGCCTCGTGATGACGGGCGTCGTGGAGTGGGTGTCCGGGATGGTCTTCAAGCCGACCGTCTGGGCCGGCCTCGGACTGCTGACGCTGGCCTGGCTGCTCTTCGTGACCACCCGGGCCGTGGAGCGCCGCAGCCTCGGCGCGGGCGGGAAGTCCGCGAAGAAGGTCAAGGGCGGTACGGTCCCGGAGGCTGTCGCCCCGGCCGCCTCCGCACCGTCCCTCGGTGCCGCCGGATCCGGCGCCCAGCCGCGTCCGCAGTCCGCCGCGGGCCGGAAGCCGCCGGCCGCCGCCCCCGCGGACGACTTCTCCGACATCGAGGCCATCCTCAAGAAGCACGGCATCTGACGCCGGGGACCCGGGCCGGGGACTCGGTCACGAGATCGGGCGAACTACCGCGCGGATGTTGGCGTGTTGAAGGCCGCGTGGCGGCTCGCTGCGCCATCATCGCCCCGACATGTTCGAGACATCGCAGAGTGACCCCTCGGTGCCCGTGCCGGTACCCGCTCCCGTCGCCGAGGAGCCGCGAGGCTGTCTCTTCGCGCTCTCCCAACCGCCCTTGATGATCTTTCTAGCGGTGATCGGTGTCCTGCTGCTGCTCGCCGCCGTGCACGACCTCTTCATGCTCTGACTGCCCGGCGTCGGCCTCCTTGCGCCGCGCCCGGTACGCCGCCACGTGCAGCCGGTTCCCGCAGGTCCGGCTGTCGCAGTAGCGCCGGGAGCGGTTGCGGGACAGGTCGACGAAGGCGCGCCGGCAGTCCGGGGCCTCGCAGCGGCGCAGCCGCTCCTGTTCCCCGGAGACCACGATGAAGGCCAGTGCCATGCCGCCGTCGGCGGCGAGGTGGTCGCCCACCGACGCGCCCGGCGCGAAGTAGTGCACGTGCCAGTCGTAGCCGTCGTGGTCGGTCAACTGCGGGGTGGTGCCCGCGGTCGCCACGAGTTCGTTGATCAGTACGGACGCGGCACGGGGGTTCGGCGCCGCGAAGACCTGGGCGAACTTGCTGCGCACGGTCCGCACGCCGGCCAGGTCGCGGGCGCTGAGCTCGCCGACGTCGCTGATCGAGTACTCCTGGACGAATCCGCGCAGCGCGCCGATGTCGGAGAGCCCGTCGGGCTGGTCCGTCTCGGCCGCGGTGTTCACCAGCGCGACGACGACGTCGAGCGCGCGACGGGTGTCGTGGGGGATCTGCACGGGGTCTCCCTCAAGGGCCGGGCCTGCGACGACGGACGGTGCCGCCGCTGCCGCCCGACAATAGCGGGTCCCGCAGAGCACACCGGCGCCGTCCTCGCGGGTGGCTTCCGCGGGGAACAGCGCCGGCACTGCCGTATGTGGTTGTCCGACCCGCACCGTCGCCCCGAGTCGGACGGTGTCGAGCGGCTGGAGGCCTGGCTCAGCTTTCGGCCAGGATGTGGGAGAGCTCCTTGTCGAGGTCGAAGTGCCGGTGTTCGGTCCCGGGTGGGACCGCGGCGTCCGTCCGCTTGAGGAACGACTCGAGTGCTCGGGCGGGTGCTTCGAGCAGCGCTTCTCCCTCCGGTGAGCTCAGGGCGATGCAGACGACGCCCTGACCGTGGCTGCGGGACGGCCAGACGCGGACGTCGCCGGTACCGGTGGGCCGGTGGAGGCCCTCCGCGAGGAGGTCGCGGGCGAATACCCATTCGACCGTCTCCTCGGCGCCGGTGTGGAAGGTGGCGTGCACGGCGTAGGGGTCGGCCGTGTCATACCGCAGGCCCGCGGGAACAGGCAGTGAGGACTCGCTCGACACAACGAGGCGCAGGTGCAGCTCGCAGCTGACCGTGGTGTTCATAAGCGCCAGGGCCTTTCGCTCAGTGTGCGCTCGGGGATTCGCACGTCGGCGAAATCGACATGCCACCTACGGTGCCGTTGTAAACCCCTCTGACCGTTTTGCGGACCTCTGGGTCCCTCGGACGGCGGATCCAAACGGTCATTCGCGTGTGCTTCGGACTCGGGTAGATTCGACCTCATGAATACGGGGAGTGACCGCGGAACCAATGATTCCGCCGCCGACGAAACCACCACGGACACCGGTGCGGGAATGCCGCACGTCTCAAAGGCGCCCGCCTTCGTCAAGGCCCGCAGGAGCCTGCACCTCAGCTGGCAGGTCGGCGTCTTCGTCGTCGGTCTCGCGGTGATCGCCGCCGGCGTGGCCATGCTCGTCCTGCCCGGCCCCGGCTGGGTGGCGATCTTCGCGGGCCTGGCGATCTGGGCCACCGAGTTCGCCTGGGCCCACCTCGTGCTGCGCTGGACCAAGCGCAAGGTCACCGAGGCCGCGCAGAAGGCGCTCGACCCGAAGGTCCGCCGCCGCAACATCATCCTGACCAGCGTGGGCCTCGTCATCGCGGGCGCGCTGATCGGTTTCTACCTGTGGAAGTACGGGCTCGTCCTGCCCTGGAACCTCAAGGACCAGTGATGGTCGGGGAGCGCCGCTGACATGCGGTAATGTTTGCGGTGCGTCCGGGCGATTAGCTCAGTGGGAGAGCACTTCGTTCACACCGAAGGGGTCACTGGTTCGAACCCAGTATCGCCCACCCGGACCAGAGGCCCGGAGACTTTCACAGTCTCCGGGCCTCTGGCGTTTCACCGGAGCCGGCCGATCGCGTCCCGCAGTCGGCGGGCGTCGCGCAGCCGCTTCTCGTACGTCGCCCCCACCGCCAGCAGGAGCAGGCCCGCCAGGGCCGGCGGCACCCAGCGCGGCAGCGCCCCGGCCACCTGCACCACGTACGGGGCCAGCTCGTGCAGCGCCACCGCCGCCAGCACCGCGCCACCCAGCAGCAGCGGGGCCTGCAGCCGCCGGTGGGCGCCGGCCAGGGTCACCGCCAGCGAGGCCGCCCCCAGCAGCAGCGGCCGCGTCCAGCCCGGGTCCCCCCAGGCCGCCAGCAGGCTCGGCAGCAGGGTCGTCGCCAGGCCCGGGCCGTACGCCGTCCAGGACGAGGCCTGCGGGTCCCTGCGGCGGCGCAGGAAGCCCACCACGAGCGCGGGCACCGTGACCGCAAGCGTGTACGCCTCCGGCGCCGTGACCCCGGCCTCGGCCAGCCGGACCCAGGTCGCCGCCGCGAACAGCGCCCCCGCCGCCCAGCCCAGCACGCGCCGCTCCGGCCGCACCGCGGCCCCCGCGCAGATCACCCCGGCCAGCGCCAGGACCAGCGCCAGGGTCCCGGCCCGCCCGGCCGACAGGGCCACCGCCAGGGCGCCGGCCACCGCCGCCGCGATCTCGACGGGCAGCCGTACCCCGCCCAGCCGCGGCCCGAGCGCCGCCGCCAGCGCCGGGACCGAGAGCACCGGGAGCGCCCACCAGACCACCGCCAGATCCGTCACCGCGCCCACGGCCACCACCACGCCCGTGGCGTACCCGACGGCGCACACGGCCGCCCCGGCGCGGACCCGGCGCGGAGCGGGTCCGTACGCCGCTCCCGCCGCACAGGCCGCCCCCAGCAGGCCCCAGACCGCGAAAGTCGCCGCCCGTCCGTCCAGCGCGCCCACGGACACGTTCGCGGCCCCCACCAGCCCGCACACGGCGGCGGCGATCCCGGCACCGCGCGCCGGCGAGCGCAGCGCGAGGACACCCGCCGCGCCCGTCACCGCGAGCTGCGCGGCGAACGTGGCCGCCACCGGGAAACCGAGCAGCACCGGGGCCGTGAACAGCCCCGCCCAGGACAGGACCACCGCCACCACCGCCGGCTCCGGCCGCGCCAGCACCCGCGACAGCCACCAGGCCGCTCCCGCCGTGATCAGCAGGGCCACCGCAGCCGCAGCCCCCGCCCCTCCCGGATCCCGGGCCGGGGTGGTCGCCGCCCACACCTCCTCCAGCACCCGGAGCCGGGCCGGCAGGACCGCGGCCACCGCCGCACCGGCCGTCAGCGCCGCCAGGGCCGCCGCCAGCGCCCCGGCGCGGGCCAGCCCGCGCCGCACCGCCACCGGGAGCGCGGGTACCCGTACGGCCGCCAGCAGCGGCAGCGCCACCAGCAGATGCGCCACCACCGACCAGGCGGGGGTCAGGCTTTGCCGGGCCACGCCGCCCAGGGCCACCACCACCGCCAGGCCGCCCGCCAGCGCGGCGCCCCAGGCGCGCGGCTCCCGCCAGGCCGCCGCCGTACCGAGGGCCGCGCCCGCCAGCAGCAGCGCCGCCGGACCCGCGGCCTGCGCCGCCGACTCCGCGGACCAGGACTGGACGGCCCCGATCAGCAGCGCCGCCGTGCCCACCACGGCCGCGGGGACCGCCGCCGCCCGGGCACGCAGCGCGAGCACCGCGTCCAGCGCCGCCGTCGCCAGCAGCGCCCAGCCGAGCTCCAGCGGACCCGGCTGTGCGGCCAGCGCCGCCAGCGGCAGCGGGAACTGTGCCGCCAGCACGGCCGCCGGCAGCGGGATCCGCAGCGTGCGCAGGGCGGAGCCGTATCCGGCCCACACCGCCGCCAGCACCGCGGCCGCCCCCGCCGTATACGCCGTGCCGTCGGTGTCCGGCATCCCGACCGCGTACAGCGCGTACGCGTCCAGCACGGTCAGCAGCAGCCCCACCGCGGCGACCGACTCCGCCGTCGACCGCAGCCCGCGGCGCAGCAGCAGCGCCGGTGCGCCCAGCGCCGCCGCCGTCACCGCGGCCAGCACCACCGAGCGGCCGGCGATCCCCAGGGACCCCCAGCTGACCAGCGTGAACGCCAGCGCGGCGACCCCCAGGAGCACGGCACCCAGGGTGAGCAGCACGTTCTGCGCGCTCGGGGCGGTGGCGTCCTTGGCGGGAGCGGCGGGCCCCCAGTGCACCGGAGCGGCTACGGGCGTGTGGAGCAGGCGCAGCAGCCAGTCCCGGCGGCCCAGCAAATACAGTCGGCGGGCATCGAGTTGCGCCAGCTCGCGGTCGACGAGCGCCAGCTCTTCGGCCGGCGGCAGGGGGTTGTTCATATGCGGAGTGTGGCGCCGCTCACGCGGTCAGGACATGGGCGTGCGTACTCAGATCGGCCCTGAGTACCCACAGGCAAGGCCCGGCGCAGCCGCATGGGGACCGCCCCGCCGGGCCAGACTGGACTCATGGACCGCAACCGCCCGTACCGATGGAGCCGTTACCGCTTCCGCAGCGTATGGGACCTCGACGCCGCGCCCGCAGCCGTCTACGCCGTCCTGGAGCGGCCGGGGGAGTACCCGCGCTGGTGGCCCCAGGTGCGCGGGGTCGAACCGGTCGACGACCGCACCGGCACCGCGACCTTCCGCTCACTCCTGCCGTACGCGCTGCGCGTCACGGCGACCGAACTGCTGCGGGACCCCGCCCGCGGCGTCCTGGAAGTGTCCCTGCGCGGCGACATAGAGGGGTGGGCGCGGTGGACCGTACGCCCGCGCGCCGGAACGGGCACGGCGCGCACCCGCGTCCTGTACGAGCAGGAGGTCGAGGTGCGCAGACCCCTGATGCGGCTCCTCGCCCTGCCCGGACGGCCGCTGTTCCGGCTCAACCACGCGCTCATGATGCGCGCCGGGCGCCGCGGTCTCGCGGCCTGGCTGGACGGCCTGCCGGAAGCGGTTTGAACCAGCCCCGAGCCTTCTGTATTGTTCAGTGCGTTCCCGGGCGATTAGCTCAGCGGAAGAGCACTTCGTTCACACCGAAGGGGTCACTGGTTCGATCCCAGTATCGCCCACCGGGACAGGCCGGTCCGTCCATGACGGACCGGCCTTCCGCATGTCCGGGGTCCTCGCCGACGGCCGACGGCCCGCCCCTCGGGGCCCGTTCTACGCGGCCGTCGACAAGTCCGGCCGCAGCGGCCAGTGCGGATCCACCGCCTCCGGCGTCCCCTGCCGAGCGAACCACGCCTGCAGGCCACGGGCCTGCGCCGCGTGCCACACGGCCTGCAGCGTGTGCAGCTCGGCAGGCGACAGCCGCTCCAGCCGGGCCGCGAACCGCCGCCCCACCGCCCGCACGAGCTCCAGCGAGGCCAGCGCGTCCGCCGCCGCGTCGTGCGCGCCCTCCAGCTCGATCCCGTAGTGCGCGCACAGGTCCGTCAGTGTCCGCCGGCCCTTGCGGTACCGATCCAGATGCTTGTCCAGCACTCGCGGGTCCAGCACCGTCAGGGGGCGGTTCTCCAGGTACCGCGAGAGCGAGGACGCCCGGTGGCGGCGCAACTCCCGGTCCAGCAGCGTCAGATCGAACGGCGCGTTCATCACCACCACCGGCCGTCCCGCCACCTGCTGCTCCGCGAGCGCGCGGGCTATCTCCTCCACCACCGGCGCGGGCCAACGCCCGTGGCGCTGCAGGTGCTCGTCGGTCAGTCCGTGTACTTCCGTGGCACCCGGGGGGACCGGAATGCCGGGATTGACCAGCCAGCGCGTCGTGCGGACCCGGCCGCCCGCGCACTCCTGGACGACGAGCGCGGCGGACACGATCCGGTCCTGCTCGACGTCCACCCCGGTGGTCTCCGTGTCGAATGCGGCCAGCGGGCCCTCGTACCAGCGTGTCATGGCGAACTCCTCGTCCCCGGGCGGCAGATGGGGCGCACCCGGGCGCCGCCGCCTCGGAACGTGCCACCCCTGCCCGAATCGGTGATACCCGGGCTGTTTGCCCCGTACGCCGTTTGCGGGGACCCGCGTGCGGAGACAACGTCCTTGGGGGACCGTGCACATGACCGGTCGTCATCCCACCCACCACACGGCAGAGCCGGAAGGCATGGGGAGCCGGCCATGGCGCTCGCGCAGCCCGAAAAGGGCGGGGTGCTGGCGGGGCAGAACGATCCGCGGACCGGTACACCGGGCGACGCGCGGAGCGGACCGCTGCGCGGCACACTCGCCACCACCGCCTGCATGGAAACCCTTCAGGTGGGATACCTGCACGCCGTCGCCGCCGCGGCCGGCTGCTCGCTGTCCCAGCCCTTCCCGGACAACGGCATCGACTGGCACGTCAGCCACGGCGCCCCCGAGCACGTCGTCGACGACGAGGTCACCATCAAGGTGCAGTTGAAGGCGACCTACCAGACACCGCCGCGGCCGGCCGGGCCCACCTTCGCCTTCACCCTCGACAACGAGCACCTGGTGAAGCTGGCGCGCACCCCGGTCGCCGTCCACAAGATCCTCGTCGTGATGCTCGTCCCGCGGGAGCGCGACCAGTGGCTCGCCGCCGGGCACGACCGGCTCGACCTGCGGCACTGCTGCTACTGGACCAATCTCGCCGGACACCCTGTGACCGGCCGGCGCCGTACCACCGTTCGGATCCCGACCACGCGGATCTTCGACGACCGGGCGCTGTGCGAGATCATGACCCGGGTCGGGTCGGGAGGGACACCCTGATGCACTGGCACTCGCCGAACCTCGAACCGCTTCCGTCCCCGGACTACGGCGGATTCACGGACTCCGCGCAGCCCGCGGCACCCGATCCCGCGCAGGTCGACCCCACCGTGCTCGGCGCGCTGCTGCACCGCCACGGCTGGCTGCGCCGGGGCGGTGCGGCGGGGCGCTACGGGCGCTGGACGCCGCCCGCCGGCCACCCCTCGGCCCGCGAGGGCACCAGCCTGCTCGTCCCCGAGAGCCGGGCCTTCCCCGACTGCGCCGACCTGCTCGAAGAGGCGCTCACCGCGCTCTCGCGCAGTGCGCTGCCGTCCGCGCGGGAGGTGCTCTACGGGCTGAGCGTGCCCAGCGACGAGATCCGCTGGGACCGGGAGATCCCGCAGGGGGCGTACGGGCTCCAGGGCGAGGCCGCGTGGACGGTGCAGGAGCAGCTGCGTTCGGCGGCCCGGCAGCTGCTGCTGGCCGGGGCCCTCGCCGAACGGGCGAGGGCCGGGTACTACGGCGCCCGGCACCGGGCGCAGGCCGAACGGGCCCTGGACGGCGTCCTGGTGGGGCCGCATCCGGGCGGCCGGCGACTGACCGCGTACGTACCCGTGGACGGCGGGCGGGGCATCACGACACGGCTGCACCACGCGCTGCACGCCGCTCGCGAGGCCGTGGACTACCAGCGGGCCACCGGGGGCACGGAGGCCTTCGACGCCGCCGTGCGGGCCGGGGTCAGCCGGGAGCTCGCCGAGGCGCTGATCGCGCTGGTCCGGGGCTCGGAGGGGGTGCGGATCGCGCTGGCCTGGGCGCCGGCGGCGGGCGTTCCGGCGGGGTGCGCGGCCCGGCCGGAGCCGGTGGAGTTCTCGCCGGGCGACCTGCCGGCGCTGCGGGACGCGGCCGCGCGCTACACCCGGGACGAGCCGGCCGTGCACGTCCGCGTCGCCGGGGCGGTGGTACGGATGCGGCGCTCGGCACCGGGGGGCGGGGGCACGGTCCGGCTGCGGGTCCTCGCCGGGGCGGAGATCCCGTACGTACGGGCCGCGCTGGACGAGGAGGCGTACCGGGTGGCGGGCCACGCGCACCTGGTGGGCCTGCCGATCCGGATCAGCGGGCGGCTGCAGCGGCGGGGCGGGTTCCGTCGGCTGACGGATGCGGTGGATGTGACGCCGGTGCCGTTGGACGAGGTCGAGCGGGACCGGCTCATGAAGTCGCTGGACGAGTCCTTCGATCCTGCGGATGTGCTGCCGGCCGACGACGCATAGGGTGCGGCGCCGCTGCCGGGGCGCCGCCCCGGACCCCCGCGCCTCAAGCGCCGGCGGGGCCGCAAGGGCGTCCGGCAGGGTGGGACGGGTGTCCGGCGGCGGTGGAAGGGCGTCCGGCAGGGTGTCCGAGGTGGAGCGCGGGGTGCCGGGGTGCCGGGGTGCCTCAGGTTGAGGTGAACGACGCCATGGTCAGGCCCGGGGCGGGGGAGAAATCCGGGCCGCGGTTGAAGCCGAGGCGTTCGTAGAGGGTCACCGCGGGGGTGTTGGCGGCGCCCGTGGCGACTTCGACGCGGCGGCCGGGGAAGAGCTCGGTCAGCGCGTGGCGCAACAGCAGGGAGGCGATGCCGCGGCGGAACCAGGCCGGGGCCACGCACAGCCGGTCGATGCAGACACCGGCGTCGGCCTCCTCCTCCCAGGCCAGGAAACCGGCGAGGTCCCCGTCCTCGCAGACGGCGCCGACCCAGTTCAGGTCCTGCGACCGCATCTGAGCGAGGCCCTCGCCCAGCGCCGGGATGCCGTCGAAACCGATCAGCTCCGCCTCGACCGCGTACGCGGCCCGCCCGATCCGGTGCACGGCGGTGGCGGTGGCGTCGTCGGCCAGGTCCAGCGGGCGGATCTGCGGGCTCGGCATGGGCCCAGGCTACCTACGGCGACGCCGGGGCCGAGGTTTCGGGGTGGGGCGGGGACACTCCGGGACGTCCCCGCAGGTCGAGCGAACCCACCGCCGGGCAACGGGCCGGTCCGGCTCGGGGTTCGCGAGCCGAGGAGACGTCCCGGAGGGGCACCGCCCCACCACCCGTCTGCGTCAGCCGGCCAGGGCCGGGCCCGGGATCCCCCGCCCCAGCACCCCCCGGGGCCGGGGCCTGCGGGGCCGGGGGTGCGGCGCGGGGAAGGCCGCGGCCCGGCCCGGCTGCGGGAGACCCCCGGGCGGGCCCGCCGGGTAACCGTTTAGCGGCGCAGCCACTCCGCTCGGTACGATTCAGGCGCGCAGTGTTCGCTTGCGCACCCCCTGAGTCAGGAGAGACCGGTGTCAGACGTCCGTGTGATCATCCAACGCGATTCCGAGCGGGACGAGCGCGTGGTGGCCACGGGCACTACGGCGGCGGAGCTCTTCGCCGGCGAGCGCACCATCGTCGCCGCGCGCATCGCCGGTGAGCTGAAGGACCTCAGCTACCAGGTGCAGGACGGCGAGAGCGTCGAGCCGGTGGAGATCTCCTCCGAGGACGGCCTCAACATCCTTCGCCACTCGACCGCTCACGTCATGGCACAGGCCGTGCAGGAGCTCTTCCCCGAGGCCAAGCTGGGCATCGGCCCGCCGGTCCAGAACGGCTTCTACTACGACTTCGACGTCGCCCGGCCCTTCACCCCCGATGACCTCAAGGCCATCGAGAAGAAGATGCAGGAGATCCAGAAGCGCGGGCAGAAGTTCTCCCGCCGCGTGGTCACCGACGAGGCGGCCCGCGAGGAGCTCGCCGACGAGCCGTACAAGCTGGAGCTCATCGGCATCAAGGGCTCCGCATCCACCGACGACGGCGCGAACGTCGAGGTGGGCGGCGGCGAGCTGACCATCTACGACAACCTGGACGCCAAGACCGGGGACCTGTGCTGGAAGGACCTCTGCCGCGGTCCCCACCTGCCCACCACCCGCAACATCCCGGCGTTCAAGCTCATGCGCAACGCGGCCGCCTACTGGCGCGGCAGCGAGAAGAACCCGATGCTCCAGCGCATCTACGGCACCGCGTGGCCGTCGAAGGAGGAGCTGAAGGCCCACCTCGACTTCCTCGCCGAGGCCGAGAAGCGCGACCACCGCAAGCTCGGCAACGAGCTCGACCTCTTCTCCATTCCGGACGAGATCGGCTCCGGCCTCGCCGTCTTCCACCCGCGCGGCGGCATCATCCGCCGGACCATGGAGGACTACTCGCGCCGCCGGCACGAGGAGGAGGGCTACGAGTTCGTCTACTCCCCGCACGCCACCAAGGGCGCCCTCTTCGAGAAGAGCGGCCACCTGGACTGGTACGCGGAGGGCATGTACCCCCCCATGCAGCTCGACGGGGGTACGGACTACTACCTCAAGCCCATGAACTGCCCGATGCACAACCTGATCTTCGACGCGCGGGGCCGCTCCTACCGCGAACTGCCGCTGCGCCTCTTCGAGTTCGGCACCGTGTACCGGTACGAGAAGTCGGGCGTCGTGCACGGTCTGACCCGCGCCCGCGGCTTCACCCAGGACGACGCGCACATCTACTGCACCCGTGAGCAGATGGCCGAGGAGCTCGACCGGACCCTCACCTTCGTCCTGAACCTGCTCCGCGACTACGGTCTGACCGACTTCTACCTGGAACTGTCGACCAAGGATCCGGAGAAGTTCGTCGGCTCGGACGAGGTCTGGGAGGAGGCCACCGCCGTCCTCCAGCAGGTCGCCGAGAAGCAGGGCCTCCCGCTGACCCCCGACCCGGGCGGCGCGGCCTTCTACGGTCCGAAGATCTCGGTGCAGGCGCGCGATGCCATCGGCCGTACCTGGCAGATGTCGACCGTCCAGCTCGACTTCAACCTGCCGGAGCGCTTCAACCTCGAGTACACCGCGCCGGACGGCTCGCGCCAGCGCCCGGTCATGATCCACCGTGCGCTGTTCGGCTCGATCGAGCGGTTCTTCGCCGTCCTTCTGGAGCACTACGCGGGCGCCATGCCGCCGTGGCTGGCTCCGGTCCAGGCGGTCGGCATCCCGATCGGCGACGGGCACGTCGAGTACCTGCAGGAGTTCGCCGCGGCGGCGAAGAAGCAGGGCCTGCGCGTCGAGGTGGACGCCTCCTCCGACCGCATGCAGAAGAAGATCCGCAACCACCAGAAGCTCAAGGTCCCGTTCATGATCATCGTCGGGGACGAGGACATGGCCGCGGGTACCGTCTCCTTCCGTTACCGCGACGGTTCACAGGAGAACGGCATCGCCAAGGACGAGGCCCTGGCCAAGCTGGCCAAGGTCGTCGCGGACCGCGTCCAGGTCTGATCCTCATGTGATCCACGTCCGACCGTACGAAGAGGGCCCCCGGGAAGTGATCACTTTCCGGGGGCCTTCCTCGTCCGCGAAGGCAAGGTCATATGCTTGCCGCCATGACGACTGAGCCGGAGCAGCAGATCGGTGTGGGCACGCAGGACGCGTTCCAGCGTCTGTGGACGCCCCACCGGATGGCCTACATCCAGGGGGAGAACAAGCCGACCGGCCCCGAGGCCGGGGACGGCTGTCCCTTCTGCGGGATTCCGGAGATGTCCGACCAGGACGGCCTGGTCGTGGCCCGGGGCAGGCACGTCTACGCCGTGCTGAACCTCTACCCGTACAACGGCGGACACCTGATGGTCGTCCCGTACCGGCACGTCGCCGACTACACCGAGCTGGACGGGCTGGAGACGGCCGAGCTCGCCGACCTCACCAAGCGGGCCATGGTCGCGCTGCGCAAGGCGTCGGGAGCGCACGGCTTCAACATCGGCATGAACCAGGGCGCGGCCGCCGGGGCCGGCATCGCCGCGCACCTGCACCAGCACATCGTGCCCCGCTGGGGCGGGGACACGAACTTCATGCCGGTCGTCGGCCACACCAAGGTGCTGCCCCAACTCCTTGCGGAAACGCGCCAGATGCTCGCCGACGCCTGGCCCGTCGACTGATCAGTCCGTGCGCGCCGCGCGCCACGCCGCCAGCACGGCTTCGACGTCGAACTCCGTCAGACCCAGCGGCGGCCCCGGAGGGGGGCGGCGCAGGGCCGTGCGGATCTTCTCGTTGACCGCCGTGAGGATGTCGCGTACCCGGCGCTCGGAGCGGGCCGCGAGGGCGGCCTCCCGCGCGTCCTCGGCCTCCTTGCGCAGTGCGAGCGCCGGAGGCAGGACGGCGAAGCCCTCGCGGTGCAACTTGCCCTTGATCCACCACAGCTCGTCGTAGGGCGCGTCGAGTGAGGCCAGCGGCTTGCCGTAGCCGGGCAGGCTCTCGAAGTCTCCGCGCTCGGCGGCCTGTCGGATCTGCCGGTCCACGAAGGACTCGAAGCTGACGCCAGGGGGTTTGCGCTCGGTCACGGCCGCTCCTCCCGATCGCGGGGACGCCCTTCCTCCGGCTCCCAGCCTACCTACGCGTCGTAGACGTCGGCCTTGCGCGGCGCAGGTTCCTGGATGAGGCCGCTCATGATCGACGAGCGGTTGGTGAAGCGGTCGATGTCGACGCCGTTCTCCTCCAGCACCTTGAAGGTCGCGGCGTGGATCGACCGCAGGACCGGGGCCACCGTGCGCAGCGCGTCGTCCGCCATGAACCGGTGGCGCCACATCGAGCTCGCCCAGACGTGGCGCAGGCCGAAGGGCTCGGGCAGGACCAGCTTGCCGCCCAGGAAGTCGAGGATCGGCGGGTACCAGGTCAGCGGGGCCCGCACCGCCAGCCGGACCACCTCCTGGGTGTCCACCAGGGGCAGCGGGCGCTCCACGGTCTCCCAGAAGCGGATGCTCTTGGGCACCTCCACCACCGGGGCCGCGGACTTCGTCGTGAACAGGCCGTGTACGGGGCCCAGGGCGTGGGCGGTGACGTCCACCCGCAGGGTCTTGTAGAGCACGGTGACCGTGACCAGCATGTTGATGACCAGCTGGCCGTCCCAGAGCGGGTACTGGATGCCCAGGTAGTGCCGGTTCCCGGCGCTGAACTGCTGTTCGTTGCAGATCCGGGTGATCTCGTGCGGCTTGATGAGGAAGGCGTCGACGTTCTCGCCGGTGGGGCGGGCCACCTCGGCGGCGCCCTCGCCGACCGGGGTGACGATCCAGTGCTGGATCGCGGCGGTCGGGAAGCCGCCGGTGTGCAGGGGCCCCCGCTCCAGCTTGCGGAGCTGGGCGTCGATCGCGCGTACGACGTCCCAGCTGCGGAACGGGTGGATCTCCATGCCCTCGCTCTTGGGAGCGAGCTCCTCGGCCATCTGCCAGCTGCCCCAGCGCGTACCCATGCCGAGGATGCCCTTGGGGCCCGCGTAGAAGACCTGGTTGCTGCGGTCCTCCGCGGTGAGCTTGGCGAGCTGGTGGCGCAGGTCCTCGCGCGCCTTCTCGTCGGGGTTGCCGGGCACGGCCTCCGGGACCTTGGCGCCGACCCCGCCGCCGGCCAGCAGTCCGTCCCAGCGGGCGCGCAGGTCGCGGGCGGTGGCCTCGCAGGTCCGGCGGGCGAGCAGCCAGCCCAGGACCGGGGCGATGATCACGCCGCGGGCGTAGAGGCCCAGGAAGCCGGTGAGCGGCAGCTGGAACATCAGGACGGCCGCCACGACGCCGACGCCGACCAGGATCACGGTGCCCAGCCATGAGCTGTGCTTGCCTCCGCTGGAGGCGAGGGTCTTGCGGAGCTGGAAGAGGCCCAGCCACAGCAGCAGACCGGGCAGGAACAGCACACCGCAGACCAGCATGATCATCCGGAGCTTGCGGTCCCGTGCCTTGCGGATGTGGGAGGCGGCCAGGCAGTGCTCCACCACGGTTTGCGGATCGGCGCCGAAGGACTGGATGAGCGGTTTGCGGCCCGGCCCCAGGGTGCGGGCCTCGACGGCGCGGCAGAAGGCCTCGCCGAGGCTGGGCTCGAAGAGGGAGAGCTTCGGAGGCTTGACCGTCGCCGGGTGGTTCTCGCTGTTGGCGGTGAGTATCTTTTCCAGTTTGCTGTCCTTGCCGCCGTCGCGGTACGCGGCCGAGGCGAGGGCGTTGGTCGCCGCCGTCTGCCCCCCGCCGCCCTGCAACGGAATCTGCGCTCCGGGCCTGAAGTCGAATCCGTCGTCCGCCACCGCTGCCCCCATCGCCCTGCGTTCGTGCTCTTTTGGTGCGCCGACGAGCCTATCGGCGGACCCCGCCCCATGGTCATGGGACAGGGAAATGCCGCCCACCGCAAGCCGGTTGGGTGGGCGGCCTCCCGTGCTATGTCAACTAGCTTCCCTTCTCGGCCTGTTCGCGCACCTTTTCCGCGATCTGGGGTGGCATCGGCTCGTGCCGGGCGTAGGCGCGGGCGAAGCGGCCGGTGCCGTGCGACACGGAGCGCAGCTCGACGGCGTAGCGCCCGATCTCGATCTCCGGGATCTCGGCGCGGACCCGGGTCCGCCCCGGTCCGGCCTGGTCGGTGCCCACCACGCGGCCGCGGCGGCCGGCGAGGTCGCTCATGACGGGGCCGACGTACTCGTCGGGGATCAGGACGGCGAGTTCGGCGACCGGTTCGAGCAGGTCGATGCGGGCCTCTGCGGCGGCTTCGCGCAGGGCGAGGGCGCCGGCGGTCTGGAAGGCCGCGTCCGAGGAGTCCACCGAGTGCGCCTTGCCGTCGAGCAGGGTGATGCGCACGTCGACCAGCGGGTAGCCGGCCGCGACCCCGCGGGCGGCTTGGCTGCGTACCCCCTTCTCCACGGACGGGATGAACTGGCGGGGCACGGCGCCGCCGACGACCTTGTCGACGAATTCGATGCCGCTGCCCGGCGGGAGCGGATCCACCGCGATCTCGCAGATGGCGAACTGGCCGTGGCCGCCGGACTGTTTCACGTGCCGGCCGCGGCCGGCGGCCTTGGCGCCGAAGGTCTCGCGCAGGCTCACCTTGTGCGGGACGGGGTCGACCTGGACGCCGTAGCGGGTGCGCAGCCGTTCCAGGGCGACGTCCTGGTGGGCCTCGCCGAGGCACCACAGGACGAGCTGGTGGGTGTGCGGGTTCTGCTCCAGCCGCATGGTGGGGTCCTCGGCGACGAGCCGGGCCAGGCCCTGGGAGAGCTTGTCCTCGTCGGCCTTGCTGTGGGCCTCGATGGCGAGGGGGAGCAGAGGGTCGGGCATGGTCCAGGGCGCCATGAGGAGCGGGTCGTCCTTGGCGGAGAGGGTGTCGCCGGTCTCCGCGCGGGTGAGTTTGGCCACGCAGGCCAGGTCCCCGGCGATGCACCGGGTGAGGGCCCGCTGCTGTTTGCCGAAGGGGGAGCTGAGGGCGCCGATCCGCTCGTCGACGTCGTGGTCCTCGTGTCCGCGGTCGGCGAGGCCGTGCCCGCTGACGTGGACGGTCTCGTCGGGTTTCAGGGTGCCGGAGAAGACGCGCACGAGGGAGATGCGGCCGACGTAGGGGTCGGAGGAGGTCTTGACGACCTCGGCGACGAGGGGGCCGTCGGGATCGCAGGTGGTGGCGGGCCGGGCGGAGCCGTCGGGGCGGGTGACGGTGACGGCGGCGCGTTCCAGGGGCGTGGGGAAGCCGCCGGTGATCAGTTCGAGGAGTTCCACGGTGCCGAGGCCCTGGCGGGCGCCCTCGCCTGCGGGAGCGGCCATCAGGACGGGGTGGAAGGTACCGCGCGCGACGGCCCGCTCCAGGTCGTCGACGAGGGTCTTGATGTCGATGTCCTCGCCGCCGAGGTAGCGGTCCATGAGGCTCTCGTCCTCGCTCTCGGCGATGATCCCCTCGATGAGGCGGGCGCGGGCGTCCGTGATGAGGGAGAGCTCGGCCGGGTCCGGGTCGCGCTCCACGCGCTCGCCGGAGGCGTACTCGTAGACGCGCTGGGAGAGCAGGCCGAGCAGGCCGGTGACCGGGGCGTGGCCGTCGGGACCGGCGGGGCCGTGCAGCGGGAGGTAGAGCGGGAGGACCGCGTCCGGGTCGTCGGCCCCGAAGATCTCGCCGCAGACGGTGGTCATCTGCGCGTAGTCGGAGCGGGCGGCCTCCAGGTGGGTCACGACGATGGCGCGGGGCATGCCGACGGCCTCGCACTCGTCCCAGACCATGCGGGTGGCACCGTCGACGCCGTCCGAGGCCGAGACGACGAAAAGGGCCGCGTCCGCAGCCCGCAGACCGGCCCTGAGTTCCCCGACGAAGTCGGCGTATCCGGGGGTGTCCAATATGTTGATCTTGATCCCGCCCCATTCGACGGGGACGAGGGAGAGCTGGACGGAGCGCTGTCGGCGGTGCTCGATCTCGTCGTAGTCGGAGACGGTCGCGCCGTCCTCGACCCGACCGGCCCGGTTGACCGCTCCCGCGGTCAGGGCGAGGGCTTCGACCAGCGTGGTCTTGCCGGACCCGCTGTGGCCGACCAGCACGACATTCCGGATGGCGGAGGGGCGGTCGGCCGTCAGTGCCCTGCCGGCGGCTCCGGCTTGGTGTGATGTGGCTCCCATGGTGATCGTGCCTCCCGGTGGTGACGGTGAGGAGGGTGCGTTCCTTGACCGGTTCCAGGACCGGCTTCCCGATCGGTTCGGTTCCCTGACCGGTTCTTGACCTGGTTCCTTGACCGGTTCCTTGGCCGGTTTCCTTGACCGGGTCCCGGACCGGTTCTCCGGCCGGACTCCCGGGCTGTTCCCCGGCGTGTTCCCCGCCCGGTTCGCCGGAGGAGGAAATCCGCGTTCTTCGAGCTTTGCACTGGTGTCACACCGCGTCCATACGTCGTACCGGGGGCGTACCCGGAGCGCACCGGAGGCCGTCCGTGACGGGAAGTGCGTCTTACGCGGCACCAACCGGTGGGTGCGCGGCGTGGGGGCGGCATCGTGCTGGCTACGATGGGCCAGCCGGTGGCCGTGGTGGCCGTGCGGCCCAGCGACCCTCCGGGAAGGCCATGCTGAACAAGTACGCGCGTGCATTCTTCACGCGTGTTCTCACGCCATTCGCCGCTTTTCTGCTCCGGCGGGGGGTGAGCCCGGACGCGGTCACCCTGGTCGGCACGGCCGGAGTGGTGGCCGGAGCGCTGTTCTTCTTCCCCCGGGGAGAGTTCTTCTGGGGCACGATCACCATCACGCTCTTCGTCTTCTCCGACCTGGTGGACGGGAACATGGCCCGCCAGGCCGGGATCTCCAGCCGGTGGGGAGCGTTCCTCGACTCCACCCTCGACCGGGTGGCGGACGCGGCGATCTTCGGCGGTCTCGCGCTCTGGTACGCGGGCTCCGGCCACGACAACGTGCTGTGCGCGGTGGCGATCTTCTGCCTGGCCAGCGGCCAGGTGGTCTCCTACACCAAGGCGCGCGGCGAGTCGATCGGGCTGCCGGTGGCCGTCAACGGGTTCATCGAACGGGCCGAGCGGCTGGTGATCTCGCTGGTCGCGGCCGGCTTGTCCGGGCTGGAGACCTTCGGCGCGCCGTCCTGGCTCGGGCTGCTGCTGCCGATCGCGCTGTGGATCGTCGCCGTGGGCTCGCTCGTCACGCTGATCCAGCGGGTGGTGACCGTACGCCGCGAGTCGGCGGAGGCCGACGCCGCTGCGGCCGCCGAGGGTGGTGCCGCCTGATGGGCGCCGCGCAGGACAAGCTGGTCGACGGGCTGTACGGGCTCGGCTGGGCCGGGGTCAAGAAGCTGCCCGAACCGGCCGCGGTGGCCCTGGGACGGCGGATCGCCGACTTCGCGTGGAAGCGGCGCGGCAAGAGCGTGCTGCGCCTGGAGTCGAACCTGGCCCGGGTGGTGCCCGAGGCCGGTCCGGAGCGGCTGCGCGAGCTGTCCAAGGCAGGCATGCGCTCGTACATGCGGTACTGGATGGAGTCCTTCCGGCTGCCCACCATGGACCCGGAGCGGTTCAGCACGGACGTCGAGTTCACGGACGAGCACCTCCTGCGCGAGGCCCTCGACTCCGGACGCGGGGTCGTCGTCGCGCTGCCGCACCTGGCCAACTGGGACCTTGCCGGAGCCTGGGCCATCAGCCACATGGACGCCCCGTTCACCACCGTCGCCGAACGGCTCAAGCCCGAGACCCTCTACGACCGCTTCGTGGCCTACCGGGAGAGCCTGGGCATGGAGGTCCTGCCGCACAGCGGCGGCGCAGCCTTCGGCACCCTCGCGCGCAGGCTCCGCTCCGGCGGCATGGTCTGCCTGGTCGCCGACCGGGACCTGTCCGCCTCCGGGGTCGAGGTGGACTTCTTCGGCTCCACCGCGCGCATGCCGGCCGGGCCGGCGCTGCTGGCCCAGCAGACGGGCGCGGTGCTGCTGCCGGCGACCCTGCACTACGGGGACACGCCGAAGCTGTACGGCCGGATCCACCCCGAGGTGGAAGTCCCGAAGACCGGGACCCGCAACGAGAAGACCACCGTCATGACCCAGGCGGTGGCGGACGTCTTCGCCCGGGGGATCGCCGAGCACCCGGAGGACTGGCACATGCTGCAACGGCTGTGGCTGGACGATCTGGAGGAGCGCGCGTAGTGAAGATCGGCATCGTGTGCCCGTACTCGTGGGACGTGCCGGGCGGCGTCCAGTTCCACATCCGTGATCTGGCGGAGCACCTGATCCGGCTCGGCCACGAGGTGTCGGTCCTGGCCCCGGCGGACGACGACACTCCGCTGCCGCCGTACGTGGTCTCGGCGGGGCGGGCGGTGCCGGTGCCGTACAACGGCTCGGTGGCCCGGCTGAACTTCGGCTTCCTCTCCGCGGCCCGGGTGCGGCGCTGGCTGCACGACGGTGTTTTCGACGTGATCCACATCCACGAGCCGGCCTCCCCCTCGCTGGGACTGCTGTCCTGCTGGGCGGCGCAGGGTCCGATCGTGGCGACCTTCCACACCTCGAACCCGCGGTCGCGGGCGATGATCGCGGCGTACCCGATCCTGCAGCCGGCGCTGGAGAAGATCAGCGCGCGGATCGCGGTGAGCGAGTACGCCCGGCGCACGCTGGTGGAGCACCTCGGCGGGGACGCGGTGGTGATCCCGAACGGCGTCGACGTCGACTTCTTCGCCTCGGCCGAGCCCAGGGCGGAGTGGGGCGGGCAGACCCTCGGCTTCATCGGCCGCATCGACGAGCCGCGCAAGGGCCTGCCGGTACTGATGGCGGCCTTCCCGAAGATCGTGGAGGCCTGCCCGGAGGTCCGGCTGCTGGTCGCGGGCCGCGGCGACGAAGAGGAGGCGGTGGCGTCCCTCCCGGCGGAGCTGCGCGCGCGGGTCGAGTTCCTCGGCATGGTCTCGGACGAGGACAAGGCGCGGCTGCTGCGCAGTGTCGACGTGTACGTGGCCCCCAACACGGGCGGCGAGAGCTTCGGCATCATCCTCGTCGAGGCCTTGTCGGCGGGCGCGGCCGTCCTCGCCTCGGACCTGGACGCCTTCGCGCAGGTGCTGGACCAGGGCGGGGCGGGCGAACTCTTCACGAACGAGGACTCCGACGCGCTGGCGGAGGCGGCCATCGGCCTGCTGCGGGACCCGGCCCGGCGGGCGGAGCTGAGCGCACGCGGCTCGGCGCACGTCCGCCGCTTCGACTGGTCCACGGTCGGCGCGGACATCCTGGCCGTCTACGAGACGGTGACGGACGGCGCGGCGGCGGTGGCCACCGACGAACGCGTCCCGCTCCGCACCCGCCTGGGCTTCTCGCGGGACGCCTCGTCGTAGCTCCTGCTGGTCGCCCGGCTGGTCGCCGACCGTTCGCCGGCCGCCGGGCCGGCGCGGCTCACCAGCCTGCGGAGACGATCCGGTCGGGCCGGCCGCCGGGAGCGACGGTCACCTCGTGGACCGTGCCCTCCGCGGTGGTCATGCGGATCCGGTCGGGAGCCGTCCACACGGCCTCGCGGAGCTCGTTGTCGGTGGCGTCGCCGTTGAAGTAGCCGACGGCCCAGCGGCGCTCCCGGGGCCAGGTGCCCTCGTGGACGTAGACGTACCAGAGGGGGTCGATCATGGCCGAACTACTCCATGGGTCCGGCGGCTGTCCGACGAGGGGCAATGGGGGCCGGGCCCACGCGGAGCGGTAAGGTCGCGCAGCGTGATCGAAACCCTTGTCTGGATCGCCCTGGCGCTCGGTGTCATCGGGGTCTACCTCAGCTGGACCGCCGGCCGGCTCGACCGGCTGCACTCGCGGATGGACGCCGCGCGGGCCGCGCTCGACGCGCAGCTCGTGCGCCGGGCCTCCGTGGTGCTGGAGGTGGCCACCTCCGGGGTGCTCGACCCCGCCTCCTCCCTGGTGCTGTACGAGGCCGCGCACGCCGCCCGGCAGGCCGAGGAGGAGCACCGCGAGGTCGCCGAGAGCGAGCTCAGCCAGGCGCTGCGGGCGGTCTTCGCCGACGCCGACCAGGTCGAGGTGCTCAAGGCCGCACCCGGCGGGGCGCAGGCCACGGAGGAGCTGGCCGCGGCGGTGCGCCGGGTGCCCATGGCGCGCCGGTTCCACAACGACTCCGTACGGGCCGCCCGCGCCCTGCGCAGGCACCGCAAGGTCCGCTGGTTCCGGCTGGCCGGCCACGCGCCCTTCCCGCTGGCCTTCGAAATGGACGACGAGCCCCCGGTGGATCTTGCCGATCGGCCCACCTAGGGCCGCGAGGGACAAATGAAGGAGCCACAGGCTCCACATTGGCCCTTGTAGTGGACTGGTCGGTGGGGTTTCCTCGGCTAAGCAGTACCCGTAGTACCCGTAGGACCCCGTAGTGCCTGTTGGACCCGTGGTACCCGTCTTCCTTTCGAGTGAGGTCAATCCGTGAGCACGCTTCCCACCACCCCCCAGTCCGCTGAGTCGGCCATCGGCACCTCGCGCGTCAAGCGCGGCATGGCCGAGCAGCTCAAGGGCGGCGTGATCATGGACGTGGTCAACGCCGAGCAGGCGAAGATCGCCGAGGACGCCGGCGCCGTGGCCGTCATGGCCCTGGAGCGGGTCCCCGCGGACATCCGCAAGGACGGCGGCGTGGCCCGCATGTCCGACCCGAACATGATCGAAGAGATCATCGAGGCCGTCTCGATCCCGGTCATGGCCAAGTCCCGCATCGGCCACTTCGTCGAGGCCCAGGTCCTGCAGTCCCTCGGTGTCGACTACATCGACGAGTCCGAGGTCCTGACCCCGGCCGACGAGGTCAACCACTCCGACAAGTGGGCGTTCACCACCCCCTTCGTCTGTGGTGCCACCAACCTGGGCGAGGCCCTGCGCCGCATCGCCGAGGGCGCGGCCATGATCCGCTCGAAGGGCGAGGCCGGTACCGGCAACGTCGTCGAGGCCGTCCGCCACCTGCGCCAGATCAAGAACGAGATCGCCCGCCTGCGCGGCTACGACAACAACGAGCTGTTCGCCGCCGCCAAGGAGCTGCGCGCCCCGTACGAGCTCGTCAAGGAAGTCGCCGAACTCGGCAAGCTCCCCGTCGTGCTGTTCTCCGCCGGTGGCGTCGCCACCCCGGCCGACGCCGCCCTGATGCGCCAGCTGGGCGCCGAGGGTGTCTTCGTCGGTTCGGGCATCTTCAAGTCGGGCGACCCGGCCAAGCGCGCCGCCGCCATCGTGAAGGCCACCACCTTCTACGACGACCCGAAGATCATCGCGGACGCGTCCCGCAACCTGGGCGAGGCCATGGTCGGCATCAACTGCGACACCCTCCCCGAGTCCGAGCGCTACGCCAACCGCGGCTGGTAGTACGGACATGACGAACACCCCCGTGATCGGTGTCCTGGCTCTCCAGGGCGACGTACGGGAGCACCTGATCGCCCTGGCCGCGGCGGACGCCGTGGCCAGGCCGGTCCGGCGTCCCGAGGAGCTCGCCGAGGTCGACGCCCTGGTGATCCCCGGCGGCGAGTCCACCACCATGTCGAAGCTCGCCGTGCTCTTCGGCATGCTGGAGCCGCTGCGCGAGCGCGTGGCGGCCGGCATGCCCGTGTACGGCACCTGCGCCGGCATGATCATGCTTGCGGACAAGCTCCTGGACGGCCGTGAGGACCAGGAGACCCTGGGCGGCATCGACATGATCGTCCGCCGTAACGCCTTCGGCCGTCAGAACGAGTCCTTCGAGGCGAAGATCGACTTCGCTGGCATCGAGGGCGGCCCGGTCGAGGGCGTCTTCATCCGCGCCCCCTGGGTCGAGTCCGTCGGCGGCGCCGCCGAGGTGCTCGCCACGTACGACGGTCACACGGTCGCCGTGCGCCAGGGCCACGTCCTGGCGACCTCGTTCCACCCCGAACTGACCGGCGACGACCGAGTCCACGCGTACTTCGTCGACATGGTGCGCGCAGGGCTGTAACCAGGTCCCGGTAGGATCGGGGACGAACACTGTTGGTGACGCGAAGGAGACAGGCGGATGTCCGGCCACTCTAAATGGGCTACGACGAAGCACAAGAAGGCCGTGATCGATGCCAAGCGCGGCAAGCTCTTCGCGAAGCTGATCAAGAACATCGAGGTCGCGGCTCGTATGGGCGGCGCGGACATCGACGGCAACCCGACGCTGTTCGACGCCATCCAGAAGGCCAAGAAGAGCTCCGTCCCGAACAAGAACATCGACTCCGCGGTCAAGCGCGGCGGTGGTCTTGAGGCCGGCGGCGCCGACTACGAGACGATCATGTACGAGGGCTACGGTCCCAACGGTGTCGCGGTGCTCATCGAGTGCCTCACCGACAACCGCAACCGTGCCGCCTCCGACGTCCGTGTGGCCATGACCCGCAACGGCGGCTCCATGGCCGACCCCGGTTCGGTCTCGTACCTGTTCAACCGCAAGGGCGTCGTCGTCCTGCCCAAGGGTGAACTCTCCGAGGACGACGTCCTGGAGTCGGTGCTCGAGGCCGGTGCCGAAGAGGTCAACGACATCGGCGAGTCCTTCGAGGTCATCAGCGAGGCCACCGACCTGGTCGCGGTCCGCACCGCGCTCCAGGACGCGGGCATCGACTACGACTCGGCGGAGGCCAGCTTCGTCCCCTCGATGCAGGTCGAGCTCGACGAAGAGGGCGCACGCAAGATCTTCAAGCTGATCGACGCGCTGGAGGACAGCGACGACGTGCAGAACGTCTTCGCCAACTTCGACGTCTCGGACGAGGTCATGGAGAAGGTCGACGCCTGAGCCGGGTGCTGATTTCCGACGGGCCGACAGGGACACACCCTGTCGGCCCGTCGCGTTGTCAGTGGCGCCGGATAGCCTGCACCGGACAGGAGATCGAGAGGCAGGGGTGGGCGAGTGCGCGTACTCGGTGTGGACCCGGGGCTGACGCGATGCGGTGTCGGCGTCGTCGAGGGTGTCGCCGGCCGTCCCCTGACCATGCTCGGGGTGGGGGTCGTACGGACGCCCGCGGACGCGGAGTTGGGCCACCGGCTCGTCGCCATCGAGCAGGGCATCGAGGAGTGGCTCGATACGCACCGTCCCGAAGTCGTCGCCGTGGAGCGGGTCTTCAGCCAGCACAACGTCAGCACCGTGATGGGCACCGCCCAGGCGAGCGCCGTCGCGATGCTGTGCGCCGCCCGCCGCGGCATACCGGTCGCCCTGCACACCCCGAGCGAGGTCAAGGCCGCGGTCACCGGCAGCGGCCGCGCCGACAAGGCCCAGGTCGGCGCCATGGTCACCCGCCTGCTCCGGCTGGCCGAACCGCCCAGGCCGGCGGACGCCGCCGACGCCCTCGCCCTGGCCATCTGCCACATCTGGCGGGCCCCCGCCCAGAACCGCCTCCAGCAGGCGGTCGCCCTGCACGCCTCGAAAGGCCGTACCCGATGATCGCCTTCGTCAGCGGCCCAGTCGCCGCGCTCGCCCCCACCCTCGCCGTGATCGAGGTCGGGGGAGTGGGCATGGCCGTGCAGTGCACGCCGGCCACCATCGCCGGCCTTCGGACGGGGGAGCAGGCCCGGCTGGCCACCTCCCTGGTCGTACGGGAGGACTCGCTCACGCTGTACGGATTCGCCGACGACGACGAGCGCCAGGTCTTCGAGCTGCTGCAGACCGCGAGCGGCGTCGGGCCGCGGCTGGCGCAGGCGATGCTCGGCGTGCACAGCCCGGACGCGCTGCGGCTGGCCGTGTCCACCGGGGACGAGAAGGCGCTGACGGCCGTGCCGGGCATCGGCAAGAGGGGCGCGCAGAAGCTGCTGCTGGAGCTGAAGGACAAGCTGGGGGCCCCGCTGGGCGCCGGCGGCCTCGTCGACGCCCAGCGCGCCGCCGCCGGTCCCGCGCCATGGACCGAGCAGCTCGCCGCCGCGCTGATCGGGCTCGGCTACGCCTCCCGGGAGGCCGAGGAGGCCGTCTCGGCGGTCACGCCGCAGGCGGAGGCCGCGATTGCCGCCGGCGGTTCGGCCCCGGTGCCCCAGCTCCTGCGGGCCGCCCTCCAGTCCCTGAACCGCGCCCGCTGATGCCGTGCCGCGCCGCCGGACGGCTCCGCCCCCGCGCCTCAAACGCCGGCGGGCGAGGCTGAAAGAGCGCCTCGCACGCCGGCTGGACTGAAAGAGCGCCTCGCACGCCGGCGGGGCTGAAGGAGCGCCTCGCACGCCGGCGGGGCTGAAGGGCGTTTGAGGTGCCGGGCCGGGCAGAGCCCGGGAAACGGCGAAAGGGCGGGGTGGGGGAAAGCCCCGCAGGGACCGGTCCACACCCGGCAGACCACCGTACGAACCGAGAAGGCAGACTGACACCGTGAACTGGGACGACGACACCACCGCCGAGGACGAGGCCCGCATCGTCGCCGCAGCAGCCGACGGTGAGGACACCGCCGTCGAGGCGGCCCTGCGTCCCAAGGACCTCGGGGAGTTCGTCGGCCAGGAGAAGGTCCGCCAGCAGCTGGACCTCGTCCTGAAGGCGGCCCGCCAGCGCGGAGCCACCGCCGACCACGTCCTGCTCTCCGGCGCCCCCGGCCTCGGCAAGACCACCCTCTCCATGATCATCGCCGCCGAGATGGGCGCGCCGATCCGCATCACCTCCGGCCCCGCCATCCAGCACGCCGGCGACCTCGCCGCCATCCTGTCCTCCCTCCAGGAGGGCGAGGTCCTCTTCCTAGACGAGATCCACCGCATGTCGCGGCCCGCCGAGGAGATGCTCTACATGGCCATGGAGGACTTCCGCGTCGACGTGATCGTCGGGAAGGGACCGGGCGCCACCGCGATCCCGCTGGAGCTGCCGCCCTTCACCCTGGTCGGGGCCACCACCCGGGCCGGACTGCTGCCTCCTCCCCTCCGCGACCGCTTCGGCTTCACCGGACACATGGAGTTCTACGCCCCCGAGGAGCTGGAACGCGTCATCCACCGTTCCGCCCGCCTCCTCGACCTGGAGATCGACACCGCCGGCGCCGCCGAGATCGCCGGCCGCTCCCGCGGCACCCCGCGCATCGCCAACCGCCTGCTGCGCCGCGTCCGCGACTACGCCCAGGTCCGTGCGGACGGTGTGATCACCCGCGAGGTGGCCGGCAGCGCCCTCCAGGTGTACGAGGTGGACGCGCGCGGCCTCGACCGGCTGGACCGGGCCGTCCTGGAGGCGCTGCTGAAACTCTTCGGCGGCGGGCCCGTCGGGCTGTCCACGCTCGCCGTGGCGGTCGGCGAGGAGCGCGAGACCGTGGAGGAGGTCGCCGAGCCGTTCCTGGTACGTGAGGGCCTGCTCGCCCGCACCCCCCGCGGGCGGGTCGCGACGCCTGCCGCATGGGCCCACCTGGGGCTCGTCCCGCCGCAGCACGGCGGGAGTGGATCAAGCGGACAACAGGGCCTGTTCGGGGCCTGACGGCGCGGAGGTTCGACCCCTCAGGAACTGCGGTGCCATGCTGGGCGTTGTTCCATCGGTACGGACTCGCCTAGACTCCGCCGATGCCGACCCTTCGGGTCGGTATGCCCACCCCCCGTAGAAAAGGCCGCCGTCCGCGTGCGGTCGTGCGAAGGATCTCCGTCCCGTGAATCTCGTGACACTCCTCCCGTTCATCGTGCTCATCGGGGCGATGTTCCTGATGACCCGCTCCGCGAAGAAGAAGCAGCAGGCAGCCGCGCAGATGCGCGACCAGATGACGCCCGGCACCGGCGTCCGCACCATCGGCGGCATGTACGCCACGGTGAAGGAGATCGGTGACGACACGGTCACCCTCGAGGTGGCTCCCGGCGTCCACGCGATCTTCGCGAAGAACGCCATCGGCGCCGTGCTCGAGGATGCGGAGTACAACCGCATCGTCCACGGCGTCAGCGACGACGTGACGACCGACACGCCGGTCGTCCCGGACGACGCCTCCTCCCTCACCGAGGCCCCGAAGACGGACCTCACCAAGGACGAGGACGAGGCTCCCAAGCTCGACCTGGGCAAGAAGGACGGCCCCGTCGACGAGGCCAGCGACGAGCCCAAGGACGGCAAGACCGACGGCGAGGCCGGCGCGAAGTAGCGCGCGACCGGGGATCGTGGAGGCGCCGGACCGGCGGCCGCCGCGGTCCCCGTCAGTGACACTTCTGCGGGGGCAGGGGTCCCCACCACACATTTCGTGGCCGTCCGCGCGCTGACCCGGCGCGGGACGGTTGGACAGGGAGAAACGACAAGGTGGCAGCACCGAAGAAGGGCCGGCGGCCCACGGGGGCTCAGGGGAGGCCGGGGCGCGCCCTGGCGATCATCCTGATCGCGATGGTGGCGCTCACCGCGGGGATGTTCCTCTCCAAGCAGACGACTCCCCGGCTGGGCATCGACCTCGCCGGCGGCACGAGCATCACGCTCAAGGCCAAGAGCGAGCCCGGCAAAGAGAGCGCCGTCAACGAGACCAACATGAACACGGCGGTCGGCATCATCGACCGCCGCGTCAACGGTCTCGGCGTGTCCGAGGCGGAGGTCCAGACCCAGGGCCGCGACCACATCATCGTGAACATCCCCAAGGGGACGAACGAGCAGCAGGCGCGCGAGCAGGTCGGCACCACCGCCCAGCTCTACTTCCGCCCGGTCATCGCATTCGCGGACGGCGCCCCCGTCGTCCCCGAGGGCACGCAGAGCCCGAGCCCCTCCGCGAGCGGCTCCGGCGCCCCCAAGGCCGAGGACGGCAAGAAGGCCAGCCCGTCCGCCACCCCGTCGTCCAGCGCCACTTCCCAGGGCCGTGCGCTCAGCGAGGCCCTCAAGGCCCCGAACGCCCCCTCTCCCTCGCCCTCGGCGAGCGAGTCGAAGAAGGCAGACGACACCAAGGCTCCGTCGCCGTCCGCGACCCCCGCGCCCGACCCGGCCGCCGCAGACCTGCAGGCCAGGTTCGCCGCGCTCGACTGCACGGACGAGAAGCAGCGCGCCGCCGTCAAGGGCGCCAAGCCCGAGGAGCCGACGCTGGCCTGTGGCCAGCGCGGCGAGGCGTGGGGCAAGTGGCTGCTCGGCCCGGCCGCGGTCGAGGGCAAGGACGTCAAGAGCGCCAAGGGCATCATCGACCCGCAGGCGGGCGCCTGGATCGTCACGATGGACTTCAACGACCGCGGTTCCGACGCGTTCGCGAAGGTCACCGGCGAGCTGGCGGCCAAGCAGTCCCCGCAGAACCAGTTCGCGATCGTGCTCGACGGTGACGTCATCTCCGACCCGTCGGTCAGCGGCGCGATCACGGGCGGCAGCGCCCAGATCTCCGGTGGCTTCACCCAGCAGTCCGCGCAGGACCTGGGCAACATGCTGTCGTACGGCGCCCTGCCGCTCTCCTTCAGCGAGGACAGCGTCACCACCGTCACCGCCGCGCTCGGCGGCGAGCAGCTGCGGGCCGGCCTGATCGCCGGAGCCATCGGTCTGCTGCTCGTGGTGATCTACCTGGTGGTGTACTACCGCGGCCTGGCGTTCGTCGCCATCCTGAGCCTCCTGGTCTCGGCGATCCTGACCTACACGATCATGGCGCTGCTCGGGAAGGGCATCGGCTTCGCGCTGAACCTGCCCGCCGTCTGCGGTGCGATCGTGGCGATCGGCATCACGGCGGACTCGTTCATCGTGTACTTCGAACGCATCCGGGACGAGATCCGCGAGGGCCGCACCCTGCGTCCGGCCGTCGAGCGCGCCTGGCCCCGTGCCCGCCGCACGATCCTGGTCTCCGACTTCGTGTCGTTCCTGGCCGCCGCGGTGCTCTTCATCGTCACCGTCGGCAAGGTGCAGGGCTTCGCGTTCACGCTGGGTCTGACGACCCTGCTCGACGTGGTCGTGGTGTTCCTCTTCACCAAGCCCCTCATGACGCTGCTGGCCCGTACGAAGTTCTTCGCCGGCGGTCACCCGTGGTCCGGGCTGGACCCGAAGCGGCTCGGCGCCAAGCCCCCGCTGCGCCGGGCCCGCCGTACCGGTTCCACCCCCGCCCCCGTCGACGTAAAGGAGGCGTGAGAGATGTCGAAGCTGGGAGATCTCGGCGCCAGGCTGTACCGCGGTGAGGTCGGCTACGACTTCGTCGGCAAGCGCTTTCTCTGGTACGGCGTTTCCATCCTGATCACCATCACGGCGATCGTCGCCCTGGCCGTTCAGGGCCTCAACATGGGCATCGAGTTCAAGGGCGGTGCGGTCTTCACCACCCCGAAGACGGCCGTCGCCGAGGCCAAGGCGCGGGAGTTCGCGGAAGAGGCCTCCGGCCACGACGCGATCGTCCAGCAGCTCGGCACCGGCGGCCTGCGGATCCAGATCTCCGGTCTGGACACCGCCGCCGCGACCGACGTCAAGAAGGTCCTCGCCACCGACCTCAAGGTCACCGAGGCCGACATCAACGCCGACCTGGTCGGTCCCAGCTGGGGCTCCCAGATCGCCAACAAGGCCTGGACCGGCCTCGGCATCTTCATGGTCCTCGTGGTGATCTACCTCGCCATCGCCTTCGAGTGGCGCATGGCGGTCGCGGCGCTGATCGCCCTGATCCACGACCTCACGATCACCGTCGGCGTGTACGCGCTCGTCGGCTTCGAGGTCACCCCGGGCACGGTCATCGGTCTGCTGACGATCCTCGGTTACTCCCTCTACGACACCGTCGTCGTCTTCGACGGTCTCAAGGAGGGCTCGAAGGACATCGCCAAGCAGACCCGCTTCACGTACAGCGAGATCGCCAACCGCAGCATCAACGGCACGCTGGTCCGCTCGATCAACACCACGGTCGTGGCGCTGCTCCCGGTCGCGGCCCTGCTGTTCATCGGCGGCGGCTTCCTGGGCGCCGGCATGCTGAACGACATCTCGCTGTCGCTGTTCGTCGGCCTCGCGGCCGGTGCGTACTCCTCGATCTTCATCGCGACCCCGCTGGTCGTGGACCTCAAGGAGCGCGAGCCGGCGATGAAGGCGCTGAAGAAGCGGGTGCTCGCGAAGCGGGCGGCCGCGGCGGCCAAGGGCGAGTCCCCGGACGAGGCCTACGAGGCCGAGGACGAGCCCGAGGTCGCGGCGCAGGGCCGGCCGGGGCGGCGGCGTTGACCGCGCTGCTGTCAGAGGAGGCACGGGCGCTGCTGCTCAGCCGGATCAAGGACGTGCCGGACTACCCGAAGCCGGGCGTGATGTTCAAGGACATCACCCCGCTGCTGGCGGACGCCAAGGCGTTCGCCGCGCTGACGGACGTCCTGGTGGAGCTGGCCGGGCGGTACGGCGCGACGAAGATCGTCGGACTGGAGGCGCGGGGCTTCATCCTGGCGGCTCCGGTGGCCGTGCAGGCAGGGATCGGCTTCGTGCCGGTACGCAAGGCCGGAAAGCTGCCGGGGGCGACGCTCGCGCAGTCGTACGAGCTGGAGTACGGCACGGCGGAGATCGAGGTCCACGCGGAGGATCTGTCGGCCGGTGACCGGGTCATGGTCATCGACGACGTACTCGCCACCGGTGGTACCGCCGAGGCCTCGCTCGCGCTGATCCGGCGGGCGGGGGCGGAGGTCGCCGGCGTGGCGGTCCTGATGGAATTGTCGTTCCTCCCCGGCCGGGCGAAGCTGGGCCCGGCTCTGGACGGCGCTCCGCTGGACGCTCTGATCGTGGTCTGTCCCCTTCCGTGCCGAAGCGGCGGGTACGCGGGATGTCCCGGGT
>NZ_JBSGZI010000086.1:18480-36286 GCF_053610945.1 Streptomyces sp. NPDC054849 | reverse complement strand
CGGTTAAGTTGGGCGAGCGCTACACGCCGCCCGCCTCCCTGTTGTAGAAGGCCGAGTGGGTCGTGACTAACGCCGACTTGTGGGTGGACGGGGTCGGCGGGGCGGATTGATTCCGGGCCGCCTTCGCCCTCCGTGGCCCCGGGTCAGGGCAGCGTCCAGAACACCTGTGTCACGAGGTAGAAGACGACGACCCAGAACAGGAGCAGCCCGGCGACGATGCCGCCGCCGACGAGGTTGGTCCGGGCGGGCGGTTGGGCCGGCGGGGGCCACAGCCACCGCCTGAGCAGCCGGTTCACGTAGTGGGGCATCGTGAAGAAGCTCATGATGAAGCTCGACAGCAGGTTGCCCACGAGCAGCCCGAACCAGAGCGGCATGTCCAGCGGGTGCAGGGCGAGCGTCAGCAGCACGACGGTCGGGTACAGTCCGACCCAGACCGCGATGGCGGTCTTGGTCTCCGAGGGCGGCGGGGCCTCCTTGCCGTTCTCCTCGAAGGCGAACCAGCTGCCGAACGAGTCGTCGATCGTGCGCAGTCTGAAGTCGTTGAACTTCTCGCCCTCGGCGAGCATCTCCCGCCGCTTCGCCGACGTCAGCCAGGCGTCCAGATGCTCGGCGTTGTCGTAGCGGTACAGGGTGGTCCACTCGTCCTGCAGGCCTTCGACGGGCCGGAAGATCTCCGTGCCGCGAAACCCTTCGAACCTGTTCTCCTCCCGGCTCATGCGCTCCTGCCACGCGAGGAAGTCGTCGACGTGGTCCGGGTGGACGCGGTGGCTCACCACCACGGTCACGAGGGGGTCCATCGGCTGCGTGCCGCCGCTGATCACCTGCTGGGTGGCGGGACCGTCGAAGTAGTGCGCGCCGACGTCGAGGAGCCTCTGCCGGGTCGCGCCGTTCATCCACGCCTGCAGATGGGCCACCGAGTCGAACCGGTAGACGATCACCCAGTCGGGCTGCAAGGCGGTCGGCTTGGACACCTCGGCGCCGAGGTGCCCGGCGTAGCGGGCGGCGGCGGCGTTGACCTCCTCCTGCCACTTTTCGTACGCCTGCTCCATCCCGGGGCGGACCTTGCGGCCGATGATGACCGTCGCCGCGGCGTCCGTCTGCCGTTCCGTCGTCATCGCCGCGTGCCCGTCCGTGCCGACTGGCTCTCGACGAGCCGGCTGTAGATCCGTTCAGGAGTGAGGGGCAGCTCGCGGTAGCGGATGCCCGTGGCGTCGCGGAGCGCGTTCGCCAGGGCGGGTGCCACCGGGTTGATGCAGCACTCCGCCATCCCCTTCGACCGCATGGCCCCGACGGAGTCCGACGAGCCCACCAGGAGCACGTCGGTGCGGGGGACGTCGGCGTAGGCGGGAATGCGGTAGTTGCGGAGGTTCGGGTTGGCCATGACACCGTCCGCGTCGACCTGGAAGTTCTCGGTCAGCGCGAATCCGACGCCCTGGGCGACACCGCCCTCCACCTGTCCCCGGACCTGTTCCGGGTTGATGACCACACCGGCGTCGGTCGCCTGGACGCTGTAGAGGACACGGATCTCACCTGTCACCCGGTGCACGGCGATGCGGAAGCCCTGCGTGTTGGAGGTGACGCTGCGGGGCGAGCCGTACGCCTTGCGGGCGGCCGTGAACCGGATGCCGCGCGCCCGGGCCTCGGCGACGAGCGTGGCCAGCGAGACGCGCTGGTCGCCGCAGACGACGCCGTCGTCGTCCATCGAGCACATCACGACGTGGACGTCCGTGTGCGTGGCGGCGAAGTCCAGGATGCGGTCGCGCACCGCGCCCGCCGCCCGCAGGACCGCGTTGCCCGCCACGAAGAGTCCGGCACTCGCGAAGGCGCCGGTGTCGAAGCCCGTGCGGTCGGTGTCGGACTGCACCAGGCGGATCCGCGACGGCGTCGTGCCCAGCTGGGCGGCCGCGATCTGGACGTGCGCGGTCGACGTGCCCTCCCCGAATTCGACGGTGCCGACGGCCAGTTCGTAGACGAGGTCGTCGCCGAGCGTGATCCAGGCCTCGGAGATGTGCTCGGTCGGGGGCGCGGTCTCGTGCAGGGAACTCGCGACACCGACCCCGACGAGCCATCCGGGGCCGGGGGAGGGCTGATCGGCCGTTCGGGACAGCTCGCCGGCCACGAGGTCGATGCACTTGCCGAGCCCGTCCTCGTGGAACACCACGTCGTCGGGCCCGTCGTGCAGGGCGATGAGCGGCTCGCCCGGGTGCACGATGTTGCGGCGTCGCAGTTCGAGCGGATCCATGTGCAGGGCGAGGGCCAGTTCGTCCATGGCCGACTCCACGGCGAAGGCCGGCTGGGTCATTCCGTAACCGCGCAGGGCGCCGCTCGGCACGGTGTTCGTGTAGACGGAGAAGGCGTCGTACTTCTTGTTGGGGCAGCGGTAGATCATGACGGCGGCGCCGCCCGCGTACAGGGTCTCGCCGCCGTGGTTGCCGTAGGCGCCCGTGTTGGACACGTTGCGGACCTGGAAGGCGGTGAGCCGGCCGTCGGCCTTCGCGCCGAGCTTGACCGTCAGCTTCATCGGATGCCGCGGTGAAGCGGTGGTGAACTCCTCCTCGCGCGTGTACTCGAAACAGACGGGCCGCCCGGTGTCCAGGGTGGCCAGGGCGGCCAGGTCCTCCGAGATGACCTCCTGCTTGCCGCCGAAACCGCCGCCGACCCGCTTGCAGAACACGCGGAGCTGGTCCGGGCGCAGCGCGAACAGGTAGGCCAGCTTGACCTTCGCGATCGACGGAGACTGCGAACTGGTGCGGACGTTCAGCCGCCCGTCCTCCATCCACGCGATCGAACCGTGGGTCTCCAGGTGTGCGTGTTGCACGCGCGGAGAGGAGTACGTGCCCTCGTGGATCACGTCGGCCGCCGCGAAGCCCGCGTCGACGTCGCCGATGTGCGAGTGGATCTCCAGCAGGAGGTTGTGGGCGTAGTCGCGGGCGAAGGGGTCCTCCGAGCCGTGCAGTTGGGGTGCCCCGTCGGCCATGGCCGTCTCGGGGTCGAAGACCGCCGGCAGCACCTCGTACTCCACGGCCACCTTCCGGCAGCCTTCCTCGGCCGCCGCGACCGTGTCGGCGAGCACTGCGACGACGCGCTGCCCGACGAAGCGGACCGTGTCGTCGAGGATGTAGGTGTCGTCCGGATCGACGAGGTGGTCGGTGTGGATCGCCGTGGTGAAGCGTCTGCGCGGGACGTCCTGCCAGGTGTAGACGCGATGGACGCCGGGGACCGCGAGCGCGGCGGTCTTGTCGATCGAGAGGATCCGCGCGTGCGCGTGGGGCGAGTGCAGCACCTTGAGGTGCAGCATGCCCTCCATGCGGGTGTCCATCGTGAATTCGGCGCGACCGGTCACCACGTCGTCGGCCGCCGGCGCACCGACGCTCGTTCCGACGGCCCTTCCCGGCGCCGCCGCCTGCACGCCGGTGACGCCCTTCACGGCGTCCTCGATCGCCCGGTAGCCGGTGCAGCGGCAGAGATTGCCCTTGAGCGCCTGGGGCAGGTCCGCCTTCTGGGCCTCGGTGAACGTCGCCGACGTCATGATCATCCCTGCGGTGCAGAAGCCGCACTGGAAGCCGGGGGCGTCCCGGAAGCGGCGCTGCGCGGGATGCAGGTCACCGGGTGATCCGAGACCCTCGATCGTGGTCACCTCACGGCCTTCCGCGCGGAAGGCGGGGGTGATGCAGCTGTGGACCGCAGTGCCGTCCAGCCACACCGTGCACGCGCCGCAATCCCCCGCGTCGCACCCCTTCTTGACACCGAAGTGGCCGAGCGCACGCAGGAAGGTACGCAGACACTGCCCGGGGTCCGGTTCCTCGGCAAAGGTTCTGCCGTTGACGGTGTAGGTCATGCCGGGCCCCCAGCCATGAGTTCGTGGCGGATCTCTTCGGCGAAGTGCAGGGTCAGGTGGCGACGGTGGTCCGGGGTTCCGTTGGGGTCGGCGAACCAGACGTCGGCGGGGATGACGTTGATGCTCTGCTGCAGGGTGCGGGCATCGGGCATGGTGTCGAAGGCGATGCGCACCGGGCGTGTGGTGCCGGCCGTGACGGTGAGCAGCAGGTCGTTCGTTCCCGGCGTCTGCGTGCCGATGAGGAAGACCGTCGAACGGCCGAGGTGGGTCAGTGTGAAGCGGCGGTGTGCGGTGCGCTTGCGCAGGGCGCGTGCCGGAAGGTCGATGCGCCGCAGGATCTCCCCGGGAGTGAGAACGTTCTGATGGTTCCCGGTCACGAAGTCGAGGGCGTCGACGGTGCGCACGGACCCGTCGGGGGCCCACAGCTCGTACTCGGCCTCGAGCGCGACCGTCAGCGTGATCATGGGTCCGGCAGGCAGGGACAAGCAGATGTTCCCGCCCACGGTCGCCGCGTTCCATACCTTGAACGAGGACAGGAACGCCTCACAGCTCACCGCGAAGAGGCGGCCCGCGGTCCAGTCGGCGGGCGGTTCGAAGGAGGACAGGTCGCGGATGGTGCAGGTGGCGCCGATCCCGAGGCCCGCGCCGCTCGGCACCAGGGGATCCCAGCCCAGCGCCGTCAGATCGATCAGGCGGCGCAGGTCCGGCTGCTCGGTGGAGAACAGCCATGTGCCGCCCGCGAGCCAGGCGTCTCCCTCGCGCCAGTTCACGCCCGGCCGGTCGGACGGACGCCGGACGACTTCGTCGATGGTGTTGAGGTCCATGGAAACACCCGCCCGATACGTGCAGGGGTGGCCGCCGTGAGCGGCGGAATCCGCTGGGGCCGCTGGGGCCGGCCCGCTCAGAGCAGGGGCCGGCGGGCGCGAAGACTCTCTCAAGCGTACTGAGAAGGCGTCGGCCCCGCTCGCCCAAGCAGGGGCCGCGGAAGGGCGCGGTCACCGCCCGCCGGCACCCTCACCGGACACGAACGCCGCCCGCAGTTCCTCGCGCAGCGACCGCTGGAAGGCCGTCACCAGCGCCTGCACCACCATCGGCTGCATGTGCGCCGACAGGGCCTTCATCGACTCCACCCGCTCCGGGTCGCTCTCACCCTGCGTGAAGGGCCCCCACACCTCGTCCCGGAACAGTGCCGTCAGCTCGTGCGCCGCCGACCTCGTGTGCTCCAGCAGCACCTTGCGCGCCGCGAGGATCGTCTCGTGCGCGATCGGCACGTCGAGCAGCGCGACCCCGAGCCGCAACAGCCCCACGTCCACCCGGAACCCGTCCCGCGAGGCGGACAGCACGTTCATCGCCGTCAGCCGTCGGACGTCGGTGTCCGACAGGCTCCGGCCCGCCCGCTTCTCCAGCTCCTCCCGCGAGACCTCGCGGGCCGAGTCCGGAGCCCAACTGGCGACCATCGCGCGGTGGATGGCCAGATCGTGCGCGCTCAAATCGTCGGGCAGCGCGTCCAGATAGCGCTCGATCGCGGACAAGGTCATTCCCTGGTGCTGCAGTTCCTCGATCAGGGCGAGACGGGACAGGTGTTCCGGTCCGTAGTGCCCCACCCGACGAGGGCCGATCACGGGAGGGGGCAAAAGTCCGCGCGTGCTGTAGAACCGTACGGTGCGCACGGTGACGCCCGCCCTGGCCGCCAGCTCGTCGACGGTGAGCATCGGCTCGGGTGCCTGGTCGGCCATCGTGTGCGCCTCGCTCTCTGCTCCACAGCTTGGGTTCAACAGTATTGCTGTCGCACCAACGATGTGAAACGGCCAGGAGCTGCCCATGACCACGAACCTGCGACTGCCCGGACGACCCGAAGAGATCACCTTCCCCGCCCTGCTGGCCCGCAACGCCGCCGAGTACGGGGAACTCCCCGCCCTCTCCTGGCGCGCCGGCCCCGCCGCGGCCGAATGGACGACCCTCACCTGGAGCGAGGTCCGGCACAAGGTCGCCGTGCTCGCCGCCGGGTACGCCGCCCTCGGCGTCGAGCGCGGCGAGCACGTCCTGCTGATGATGGGCAACCGCCCCGAGCACTGGCTCGGCGACCTCGCCCTCGTCCACCTCGGCGCCGTGCCCGTCACCGTGTACGGGACCTCCGCGCCCGAGCAGATCGCCCACATCGCCCGCCACAGCCGGGCCAGGGTCGCCGTCGTCGAGGGCGCCCGCGAAGTCCTGCGGTGGGAACCCCTGCTGGCCGACGAGGGGGTGCCCCTGCAACGCCTCGTCGTGGCCGAGGCCGCCGACGCGGGCGGGCACTCCACGTACGGCTCCCTGTACGCGAGCGGCGCCCGGCTGCACCGCGCCGACGCCTTCGAGAAGGCCTGGCCGCAGACCCGCCCCGCAGACCCGCTGACCGTCGTCTACACCTCGGGCACCACCGGCGACCCCAAGGGCGTGCGGCTGACCCACCGCAACCTGATGCTCCAGGCGGTCCGACTCGACCGGCACGTGGAACTTCCCGAGCACGCCGAGCACATCTGCTACCTGCCCTTCGCGCACATCGCCGAGCGGGTCCTCGGCATCTACCTGCCCCTGCTGCGGGCCTCGCACGTGCGGCTGTGCGCCGACCCCGCGGCCGTGGCGGGAGCGGTCCGCGAGCTGCACCCGGTGCAGTTCTTCGGCGTGCCCCGGGTCTGGGAGAAGCTCGCCGCCTCCGTACGCGCGGTCCTGGCGCAGCTTCCCGGGGAACAGCGCCGGGCCATCGAGGGCGCGAACGACCTCGCCCGCGCCCGGGCCGGCCACCGGGAGCGCGGCGAGGAGGTGCCGGCCGCGCTCGAAGCCTCGTACACCCGGGCCAAGGAACAGGCGCTGGACCCGCTGCTGCGCCTGGCGGGCCTGGACCGGCTGGTGTGGACGGCCAGTGCCACGGCGCCGATGCCGATCGACGTGGTCCGCTTCTGGGCCGGCTGGGGCATCACCATCATGGATGCCTGGGGGCTCACCGAGACGGCCGGCGTCTGCACGGTCAACAGCCCGGACGGTTTCCGGCTCGGCTCGGTGGGCCGCCCGATCGAGGGGCTGGAGCTGCGGATCGCCGAGGACGGGGAGGTCCTCACCCGCGGGGAGACCGTCTTCGGCGGCTACCTGCGGCCGGACGGCTCGTTGGAGAGCGCGTCGGACGCGGAGGGCTGGTTCCCGACGGGGGACATCGGCCGGCTCGACGAGGACGGGTTCCTCTGGCTGACCGACCGCAAGAAGGAACTGATCATCACCTCGAACGGCAAGAACGTCTCGCCCGCGCTGGTGGAGAACACCGTCAAGGAGCACCCGCTGATCGGCCAGGCCATGGTGCACGGCGACGGCCGCTCCTACCTCGTCGCCCTGCTGGTCCTGGACCCGGAGCTGGCGCCGGTCTGGGCCGCCGCCCGGGGCATCGAGTCCGCCTCCCCGAGCACGCTCGCCGGACACCCCACCGTCCGGGAGGAGATCGCCCGCGCGGTCGAGGCCGCCAACGCCCGGCTCAACCGGACCGAGCAGATCAAGAGGTACCGGCTGCTCACCGAGGAGTGGGGCCCCGAGACCGGGGAGCTCACCCCCTCGCTGAAGCTGCGCCGCCGGGTGGTCCGCGAGAAGTACGGCGCACTGATCGACGGCCTGTACGAGGAGCCGTACGAGTCCGTGTGACGCGTACGCGGCGGGTCCGGTCGGCGCAAGCCGCTCACCGGACCCGCGGCGCCGCGCCCAGGGGCGGGTCTTTCGCCCTAGCGCCCGATCAGCGGATAGTGGTCGGAGAGGTTGGTGTACGTGTAGGAGGTGCCCCAGCTGGAGACCGTCCAGGGTGCCGACTGCTCCTTCACCACGTTGTTCTCCCAGCCCGCCGGTCGGGCGTTGCCCTTGCGGTAGAGGACGTAGTCCAGGTCCTCGCGCGGGTCGGTCGGATAGCGGTAGCCCGCTATCGAGTTCAGCGCGGTGTCGAAGGAGTACGGGTGGCCCGTGCGCGTGTCGGTGTCGGCCAGGTCGGCGTTGGCGAGCAGTTCGGCGTACTCGGGGGTGCGCGAGTCGACGTTGAGGTCACCCGCCACGATGACCTGCTCGTTCGCCGGGATGTTCTTCCCGTCCAGGAAGGCGTCGACGGCACGGAACTGACGGGCCCGCATCTCGGCCGCCTCGCCCGCGCCGCAGCCCGGGTCGGTGGACTGCGCGTGTGTGCCGACCACGTGCACCTTGGCACCGTTCACGTTCAGCACGACGTAGGCGAAGCCCTTGTTGGACCACCAGTCGGCGCCGCAGGCGTCCTTGAAGACGACCTGCTCCTTGCGCACGATGGGCCACTTGCTGAGGATCGTGACGCCGCCGTCCTCCGGGGTGGTGGAGGAGTATGCGCCGCCTGTGGCGTCCCAGCCGCTCTTGCTGCGGCCGACGACCGGGGTCTGGTACGGGTATTGCGCGGCGGAGTTGGCCTTCAGCGCGTCCGAGGAGCCGTTGTCGAAGGCCTCCTGGATCACGACCACGTCGTGGCCCTGGTAGAAGGAGGCCTTGGGGATCTCCGCAGCCCGGTGGTCCTGGCCCCAGTTCGGGTAGAGGTTCTTGCTCATCAGGAACACGTTGTACGACAGGACGCTGAGCCGCGGGGCGGCGGCGCTCTCCGCGGCCGTGGCGGCCGGCGCCGCGGTGGCGGCCAGGGTGCCGGCGGCGATCGCCGCGACGGTCGCGGCGGCGGCCCGGTGACGGCGGTGGGAGGTGTGCAGCATGAGGTCTCCATCATTCCTGCGGGGGAAGATCGGCTCCGTCATCCAAGCAGCCGCGGTTACCTCTGGGTAACACCCGTGACAAGACTTTCTGTCCGGCCCGAGGACATCTGTCTCTCGCATACTTGTCACATGAGCAACACG
Organism: Streptomyces sp. NPDC054849; assembly: GCF_053610945.1. NCBI lineage: Bacteria > Bacillati > Actinomycetota > Actinomycetes > Kitasatosporales > Streptomycetaceae > Streptomyces > Streptomyces sp. NPDC054849. The sequence continues at coordinate 27,577 of NZ_JBSGZI010000086.1, read as the reverse complement.
GCCGAGCAGGGGTCACACCGCCCCGCAGGTGCCCGCACCGACCCCGAGCCGCCCCGGCCCGGCGGAGTGCTCTGGACGATCGCCGGCGACGTCCGGGCCCTGCTGATGCTGCCCGCCGCCTTCACCATGCAGGTCGCCCACCCCGCGATCGCGGCCGGCGTCGACCAGTACTCCGTCTTCCGCACCGACCCCTGGGGCCGCGGCGAGCGGTCGCTGCGCTCGGTCCAGCTGTGGGTGTACGGCGGGGAGGAAGCCGCCGAGGAGGGCCGCCGGGTCCGGCGCCTGCACAAGGACATCCAGGGCACCGACACCCGCGGCCGGCGCTACCACTCCCTCGATCCCGCCTGCTACGCCTGGGTGCACGCCACCGGCTTCCCGGTCTACCTGTACGCCGGGCGCTACCTGCTGCGCCGCTTCACCCCCGCCCAGGAGCGGCAGCTCTACCGGGAGTGGCTCCAGGTGGGCCGGATCCTCGGCCTCCACGACCGGGACATGCCGCAGACCATCGAGGAGTACTGGACGTACTGGGGCCGGATGCTGGCCGAGGAGATCGAGCCCACGAAGGTCGCCCGCGAGCTGGTCGCCACCGACGTGCCGCTGCCCCCGCCCGAGGCCGGTCCGCTCGCGGTGCGCCTGCTGCTGCGGTTCACCTGGCCTGTGCTGCGGTCGGCGTTCCTGCGCCTGCGGGCCTTCGTCAGCGTCGGGTACATGCCCCCCGAGGCGCGCGCCGCGATCGGGCTGGAGTGGAGCCCGGCCCAGGAGCGCCGGCTGCGGCGGTTCAGCACGGCCGTCCGGCTCCTCGTACCGCTGCTGCCGGAGCGGCTGCGCTACCTGCCCGTCGCGCGGGCGGCGCGGGCCCGATGGCGCGCCGCCGCCCGCTGACGGAACGCGGACTCAGTGCCCGTCGTCGTGCGTGTGGACGGTGTTCGTCTCCGCGATCTTCTTCCAGGACCTGGGCTCCGCCGCCGGCTTCACCGGGGCGGCCTGCCGTGACCGGGCCGCGGGCTGTGCGGCCGCCGGATTCAGGGCGGACGCCTCCGGCTTGCCCGGGGTGTAGAGCCAGGTTTCGAACAGCTGGGCCAGCGGCTTGGCGGAGACCTTCTCCGCGTACCGCACGAAGTCCCCGACCTTGGCGTTGCCGTAGGCACGCTCGGCCGGCCAGCCCTTGAGGATCTGGAAGAACTTCTCGTCGCCGATCTCGTTGCGCAGCGCCTGCAGGGCGAGGGCACCCCGGTCGTAGACGGCCCCGTGGAACTGGTTCTCCGGACCGGGGTCACCCGGCTTGACCTGCCAGAACGCGTCCCCGGCCGGGCGCAGGGCGTACGCCCAGTCGGCGAGCTCCTGCGCCGTGCCCTCGCCCTCCTTCTCCGACCACAGCCACTGGCTGTAGCGGGCGAAGCCCTCGTTGATCCAGATGTCCCTCCAGCCTTCGACGGAGACGCTGTCGCCGTACCACTGGTGGGCCAGCTCGTGCACGACCACCGAGACGTTGGCGCCGTTCTGGAACTGGCGCGGGCCGTAGAACGGCCGCGTCTGGGTCTCCAGGGCGAAGCCCGCGTTCACGTTCGGCACGTAACCGCCCAGTGCGTTGAAGGGGTACGGCCCGAAGACCCCCTCCAGCCACTCGGTTACCTCGCCGGTGCGCTCCACGCTGGCGCGCGCCGCCCCCGCGTGGTCGCCGAGGTCCTTGCTGTACGCGTTGAGGATCGGCAGCCCGCTCGCCGTCTTGTCGGTGGTGATGTCGAACCTGCCGACGGCGAGGGTGGCCAGGTACGTGGCCTGCGGCTTGTTGGAGCGCCAGTTGTAGCGGGTCCAGCCGAGCCGTGAAGTCTGCGACTGGAGCACGCCGTTGCTGATCGCCTGGGTGCCGTCCGGAACGTTGACGGAGACGTCGAAGGTCGCCTTGTCCAGGGGGTGGTCGTTGCTGGGGAACCACCAGACCGCCGAGTGGGGCTCCTGCGCCGCCACTCCGCCGTCGGGGGTGCGGTGCCAGGCCGTGAAGCCGTCCACCTTCAGCTCGGAGGGCTTCCCGGCGTACTTGACGACGACGGTCAGCGGGGTGTTGCGCGCCAGCGGCTTCGCCGGGGTGACCTCCAGCTCCTGGGCGCCGGCAGCGGCGAACGTCGCCTTGACCCCGTTGACCCGGATCTCGCTGACCTTGAGACCGAAGTCGAGGTTGAAGCGGGACAGGTCCTGCTTGGCGGTGGCGAGGAGGGTGGCGGTGCCTTCGAGCAGGTCGGTCTGCGGCTGGTACTGCAGGCGCAGGTCGTAGTGGGACACGTCGTATCCGCCGTTGCCGCTGCTCGGGTAGTAGGGGTCGCCGATACCCGGGGCGCCCGGAACGGAACTCGCCGCCGACGCCGGGATCACCAGCAGCAGGGAGGCGGCGAGCACGCTCGGGGCGATGACTTTGCGGTGCACGAATGGCTCCAAGTGGTAGGGGAGACACGTCGGTTCAAGGTCTCGTCGTTCGACCGTATTCACCCTGGCCGCGCAGGTCATGTCCATGGACCCTGCTGTCACACGATCGCCATTCGGCCGTCGCGGGCCGAGTGGCGTCGCGGTGACGAACCCGAGGGCGCCGAGCGTCAGGCAGACCCCGCGGCGGCCCGGTACTGCCGGGCCGGGGGCCCGCGGCCTGCGGCGCAGCCGGCGGGGCACGCCCGCGCCGGCGCACGCGCAGCCGGTGTGGAGGAGGGCGCCGAGTGTGAGGAACACACCGCCGAGGAGCATCGACCGGCCCTGCGGATCGGCTGAATCGGGCCGCATGAACCGAGGCGTGAACCGAGGCACCACGGGCCCCCGCCCTACCAGACGTACCAAACAGTCGGTAGCCTGCGGCGCATGACGCTTCCCCCGTTCGCCGCCCGTCGCTGCTGGCACGCCGCCATCAACCCGCTGCACGCCACCGTCTACTTCTCGCCGGAGATCGCCAAGGAGTTCGCCGCACTCGGGATAGCCGACCCCGTCGCCGTGAACCTCGCCCACCGCTCCGCCGCGATGGGAGCCGTCGGGGCCGGCGCGGTCACCGCCGCCTTCTACAACTACCGCCACGACCTCGTCGCCCGGCACCTGCCCGCCGTCTGGGACACCGCGACCCCCGAGCAGGCCCTCGCCGCCCGGCTGCGGGCCGCCGACGGCACCCTGCGCCGGCTCCTCGGCGCGGAGAGCATCGAGTCGCCCGAGCTCGCCGAGGCCGCCGACCTGGCGATGCGCGCCTCCGAGGCCTGCACCCGGCACGCCCGCCCCCTCTACGCCGCCCACGCCGACCTCCCCGTGCCGGAGGAGCCGCACCTGCGGCTGTGGCACGCCACCACCCTGCTGCGCGAGCACCGCGGCGACGGCCACCTCGCCGCGCTGCTCCTCGCGGGCCTCGACCCGGTGGAGGCCCTCATCAGTCACACCGCCACCGGCAAGGGCATGTCCCCGAAGTGGCTCAAGGGCATGCGCGGCTGGACGCAGGCAGACCTCGACGCCGCAGCCGACCGGCTGCGCGGGCGCGGGATCCTCGACGCGGACGGCGAGCTCACCGAAGAGGGCAAGGCCGTCCGCGAACGACTGGAGGCCGACACCGACCGTCTCGACGCCGCCCCCTACGAGCACCTCGGCGCGGACGGCCTGGCCCGCCTCACCGAGCTCGGCGGCGCCCTCGTGATCAAGGCCGTGACCGCCGGCGCCTTCCCGGCGGACCTCATGGGCCGGGGCTGACGGACGGGGTTCCCGCCGTCCGTCACCGCCACCTGCCACAATTGGCAGTCTTCCAGTGCAAACGAAGGCAGGCGGGACCCGATCGTGACGATGTCCATCGAAGGCAGGATCGCCGAGGAGCTCGGCGTACGGGAGCGGCAGGTCAAGTCCGCCGTAGAGCTGCTCGACGGCGGCTCCACCGTGCCGTTCATCGCGCGCTACCGCAAGGAAGCGACCGAGATGCTCGACGACGCCCAGCTGCGCACTCTCGAGGAGCGGCTGCGGTATCTGCGCGAGCTGGAGGAGCGCCGCGCGGCGATCCTGGACTCCGTACGGGAGCAGGGCAAGCTCACCGAGGAGCTGGCGGCGCGGATCGGCGCGGCCGACACCAAGGCCCGGCTGGAGGACATCTACCTGCCCTTCAAGCCCAAACGGCGCACCAAGGCGCAGATCGCCCGCGAGGCCGGTCTGGAGCCGCTCGCCGAGGGCCTGCTGGCCGACCCGTCGGTGGAACCGGCTGCGGCGGCGGCCGCGTTCGTCGACGCCGGCAAGGGCGTGGCCGACCCGGCCGCCGCCCTGGAGGGCGCGCGGGCCATCCTCACCGAGCGGTTCGGCGAGGACGCCGACCTGATCGGGGAACTGCGCGAGCGCATGTGGGGCCGCGGGCGGCTCGCCGCGAAGGTCCGGGAGGGCAAGGAGGAGGCGGGCGCCAAGTTCGCCGACTACTTCGACTTCGCCGAGCCGTTCACCGCGCTGCCCTCGCACCGGGTGCTCGCCATGCTGCGCGGTGAGAAGGAGGACGTCCTCGACCTCACCCTGGAACCAGAAGAGCCGAGCGAGGTCCCCGGCCCGTCCACGTACGAGGGCATGATCGCCCGCCGCTTCGGCATCGGGGACCGCGGCCGCCCCGGCGACAAGTGGCTCGCGGACACCGTCCGCTGGGCCTGGCGCACGAAGATCCAGGTGCATCTCGGCATCGACCTGCGCATGCGTCTGCGCCAGGCCGCCGAGGACGAGGCCGTACGGGTCTTCGCGTCGAACCTGCGCGACCTGCTGCTCGCGGCGCCCGCCGGCACGCGGGCGACGCTCGGCCTGGACCCGGGCTTCCGTACCGGCGTGAAGGTGGCCGTCGTGGACGCGACCGGCAAGGTCGTGGCCACGGACGTGGTCTACCCGCACGTGCCCGCCAACAAGTGGGACGAGTCCCTCGCCAAGCTCGCCCGGCTGGCCGAGGAGCACGCGGTCGAGCTGGTCGCCATCGGCAACGGCACGGCCTCCCGCGAGACCGACAAGCTCGCCGGGGACCTCATCGCGCGCCACCCCGAGCTGCAGCTCACCAAGGTGATGGTCTCGGAGGCGGGCGCCTCCGTGTACTCGGCCTCCGCCTTCGCCTCGCAGGAACTCCCCGGCATGGACGTGTCGCTGCGCGGCGCGGTCTCCATCGCCCGCCGCCTGCAGGACCCGCTCGCCGAGCTGGTCAAGATCGACCCGAAGTCGATCGGCGTCGGCCAGTACCAGCACGACCTGTCCGAGGTGAAGCTCTCGCGTTCGCTCGACGCGGTCGTCGAGGACTGCGTGAACGGCGTCGGAGTGGACGTCAACACCGCCTCCGCGCCACTGCTTTCGCGCGTGTCGGGCATCAGCGGCACCCTCGCCGAGAACATCGTGTCCCACCGCGACGCCAACGGCCCCTTCCGCAGCCGCAAGGGGCTCAAGGACGTGGCCCGCCTCGGCCCCAAGGCGTACGAGCAGTGCGCGGGCTTCCTGCGGATCCGCGGCGGCGACGACCCGCTGGACGCGTCGGCCGTCCACCCCGAGACGTACCCGGTCGTGCGGGCGATGGGCAAGACGGCGGGCGGCGAGGTGGCGGCGCTGATCGGCAACACCGGTGTCCTGCGCTCCCTGCGCCCGGAGCAGTTCGTCACCGAGGCCTTCGGCCTGCCGACAGTCACCGACATCCTGCGCGAGCTGGAGAAGCCGGGCCGCGACCCGCGCCCGGCCTTCAAGACGGCGACCTTCAAGGAGGGCGTGGAGAAGATCGGCGACCTGGCCCCCGGGATGATCCTGGAGGGAGTCGTCACCAATGTGGCCGCCTTCGGCGCCTTCATCGACATCGGCGTCCACCAGGACGGGCTGGCGCACGTCTCGGCGCTGTCGAAGAACTTCGTCAAGGACCCCCGGGACGTGGTCAAGCCGGGTGACATCGTCCGTGTGAAGGTCATGGACGTGGACATTGCGCGCAAGCGGATCTCGCTGACCCTGCGGCTGGAGGACGAGGCCGGGGCGGAGCGAGGCGCGGGCGCTCCGCGGCAGCGCGAGGACCGCCGGGGCGGCGGTGGCCGTCCGCCCCAGCAGCGCAGCGGCGCGGGGGCCCGCGAGGGCGGCAGGAACCAGGGCCAGAGCGAGCGCGGTCAGGGCCAGGGCGAGCGCGGTCAGGGCGGTCAGGGCCAGGGCGGTCAGGGCCGGCGGCAGGGCGGCGGCGCCCCCGCCCCCGCGAACAGCGCGATGGCGGACGCCCTGCGCCGCGCGGGCCTCACCGCCCCCGAGGAGCGCCGCAAGAGGTAGCGGCCGCCATGGGTGGGTTGCAGCCACCCGGTGCGTGAGGATCGTCGTACGCAATGGCCGAATCGGGTCCCCACCTGGGGACTTGCCTTGCCAACTCGCGTACAAGATCTGTAGGCATGGTGGAACGCCCGTTCGTCACCCGGCGGACGGGCTTCCGCATTTCCTCCCTCAGGACCGCACTCCCCGAGGCCGCCTTGAAGGCACAGGACGTCATGCCCATGCCCATACACGCCTACCGACGCTGCCCCGGAAAGGGTCCGAAGAGGGATCACATGCCCCACCGGCAACTCAGCATTCGCAAAAGGTGCGAGAACATTCTCGGCCATCTGGATCTGACCCGTCCGTTCTCCCTCGACGTGCTGTGCCACCGGATAGCCGAGCAGCGCGGCCGCCCCATACGGCTCCACCCGCTCCCCAAGGAGGCGGCGGAATCCGGGGTCTGCGGACTGTGGGTGGGCACGGCGAGCGTGGACTACGTCTTCTACGAGGCGCAGACCACCCCGCTGCACCGGGAGCACATCATCCTCCACGAGCTCGGCCACATCCTCTTCGGCCACCACTCGCTGGAGGGCGAGGAGACCGGGGGGAACGTTCCCACCGTCCTCGGGCGCACCAACTACACGACGCGCCAGGAGCAGGAGGCGGAGATGCTCGCCAGCATGATCCGCATCCGCACGGCGAACACCGGCCCGCGCTCGGCGGCCCGCGACCGGGGCACCCTCGCCCGGCTGGAGTCGGCCATGGGCTACGAGTGGGGCAACGATGGCCACTGACCTGACCGACTTCGGCAACTGGCTCGCCGTCCCGAGCGTCGTGTGCCTGTGGATCGCCGTCCTGCTCCGCGCCCCCGGCGCCCTGCGCTCCCCCCAGCAGCGCGGCCTGTGGCTGGCCGTCGCCACCGCCGCGGCCGCGATGACCCTGAACCTCCCCGACCTCGTCGCGTACGCGATGAGCCGCGGAGCGGCCTACGCCCACACCATCGGCCTCGTCCGCAACCTCATCGGCGTGCTGTCGGCGGGCGCCGTGCTCTACTTCGTCGCCGCCACCACCCGCGGCAGCCGGCTCCAGCGCGCCTCCTGGATCGCCACGCTGGTGTGGCTGGGCGCCCTCGTCGCCCTGGACGCGGCCGCGCCCGCCCACGGGACGCACAGCATGCCGCCGGTCGGCGACCCGGTGCCCTCCCTCGCGTACTGGCTCGTCCTGATCTCCGCGCACGTGACCGCCAACACCGTCTGCGTGGCCCTGTGCTGGCGCTACAGCCGCCGCACCGAGAGCCGGGGCCTGGCCGCAGGGCTGCGACTGTTCGGCCTCGGTACCGCGCTCGCCGGACTGTTCTGGCTGGCGTACCTGCTCAAGGCCCTGTTCGGCAGCACCTGGGCCATGCCCGCCCTCCCACTGCTGATGAATCTGCACGGCCTGCTGCGCGCCGCCGCGATCCTCGTGCCCACCCTGTTCACCCTGCGCCGCACCGCCGCCGACACCGCCACCGCATGGCGGCTGTGGCCGTTGTGGCGCGACCTGGTCGAGGCGGTCCCGCACGTGGCACTCAACAAGCCGCGCGCCGGCCGGGTGGTGGAGCTGCTGTGGCCGCCGGTCCCGCGCAACCTGCTGGTGTACCGCAAGGTCATCGAGACGCGCGACGCGATCCTGATCCTGGGGGAGTACGTGGCCCCGGGTGCCCTGGAGCACGCCCGCGATCAGGCCGCCGGGCACGGGATCCCCGAACAGCGGGCCACCGCGGCCGCTTGGGCGCGAGTACTCACGTACGCGCGGCTGCGAATGCTCGCCGGGCGGCCCGGGCCGCCCGGCGACGGGTCCGCACTGGAGCTGCCCGCCTCGATCCACACCTCGCAGGAGGGCGGGGACCTCGCGGACGAGGCCCGGTTCCTCGTCGACGTCGCCCAGGCCTACGCAGAGCCCGCCACAAGGAAGTGAAGCCGTCGTGACGACCGTACCGACCACCGTACTGATCACCGGGGCCAGCGCCGGACTGGGCGCGGCCTTCGCCCGGGGCTTCGCGGCCAAGGGCTGCGACCTGGTCCTCGTGGCCCGAGACAAGGACCGGCTCGACGCCGTCGCCGAGGAGTTGGAGCGCGCGTACGGCACGGTGTCCGAGGTGCTGCCCGCCGACCTGCTGGACTCGGGGGACTGCGCGGCGGTCGCGGAGCGGCTGGCCGACCGGGCCCGCCCCGTGGACATGCTGGTCAACAACGCGGGCTTCGGACTGCCCGCGCCCTTCCCGTACAGCCCGGTCGAGGACGAGGTGCGGATGCTCGGCCTGCTGGTCGAGGTGCCGCTGCGGCTCACCCACGCGGTGCTGCCGGGCCTGCGCGAGCGGCGGCGCGGCGCGGTCCTCAACGTCTCCTCGGTGGCCGGGCTCCTGCCGACCGGGACGTACGGGGCCGCCAAGGCCTGGATCACCGCGTTCAGCGAGTCGCTGCGGGTGGACATGGAGCCGTACGGGGTCAGGGTCCTGGCCGTGGTCCCCGGCTTCACCCGCACCGAGTTCCAGGAGCGCGCCGGGATGGACGTCAGCACGCTGCGCGAGGCGGTCTGGCTGGAACCGGAGGCCGTGGTCGCCCAGGCCCTGAAGGACCTCGCCCTGCGCCGCCCGGTCAGCATCACGGGCCGTCGCTACCGGGCCTACGCTTGGGCGGCCCGCCATCTGCCGCGGAGTTTCGTGGCCCGCAGGATGGCCCGCACCCGGCGTGCTCCCGGGGAGCCGCCGGCCGAGCGCTGAAGAAACCATGCCGGTGCGCGGACCGGTCACGGTCCGCGCACCGGGGGGCTGAAGGGGAACTAATCAGTGGCCGTGGGCGTGTCCTCCATAACCCATGTAGCCGTA
>NZ_JBSGZI010000086.1:0-18470 GCF_053610945.1 Streptomyces sp. NPDC054849 | reverse complement strand
GCCCCCCAATGGCCCGGGTTGTTGGGGGCCCGCCTGTTGGCCCCCCCCGGGGGGTCCGCGGGGGCGGCCCCGCGCCCCGCGATTAAAAACCTCGGGGGGGGGCCCCCGGGTGCCCGCCCCCCGCACCGGGGTGCTGAAGGGCTCCTAATCAGTGGCCGTGGCCGTGTCCTCCATAACCCTTGTCGCCGTCATCGTGGTCCCAGCCGCGGTGGTGTCCGCCGTAGCCCTTGTCGTCATCGTGGTTCCAGCCGGCCTTGTGCCCGCCGTAACCCTTGCCGTGGTCGTGGCCGCCCTTGCCGTGGTCGTGCCCGCCCTTGCCGTGGTCGTGTCCGCCGTAACCCTTGCCATGGTGGCCGCCGTAGCCCTTGCCGTCGCCGTCGCAGCCGCCGCCGGTGACATAGGAGACGGGTTGGGTCGGGGCTGCCGCCGAGGCGGTCCCCGCAGTACCGAGCGCGGCTCCACCGGCCATCAGGAGACCGGCGGCGGAAACCACGAAAAGGCGCTTTGCTCTCTGTGCATGCATTTGGGGGTGTCCTTTCCTCCGCCTTCTCGCACCTCTCCGAGGCATGAGGGGCGGACCGCGGCCGCAGAAGAAGGACGTGCGGCGCGGATCGGATGGCGGGGCCGCGGGGCAGTGCGGAGACTTCCGGCCACCAGGCCTCGGGCGCCATGTCGGCCCCGAAACAGGCACGCACGCGTCAGGGATCCAACCCCCTGCCCACGCAGAACAATGCCGCCTTGGGGCGTGCTCCGCAGGTGCGGCTCCACGTCCAAGGCTAGTCGCGCAACAGCGGGTCGGCACCTCAGGACATCAGGGCTGCCGCCCCGCCGGGGCCACCGACTGCCCGGCTCGGCGGGTGCGCTCGCCGCCCCCGCCGACGGCCCGTGCCTGTGCGCGGGTACGCACGCCCCCGCCCGCCCTAGAGCTCGATGACCTTGCCGCCCGAGACCTCCAGGCGGCGCGTCACGTGGACGGCGTCCAGCATGCGGCGGTCGTGGGTGACCAGCAGGAGGGTGCCCTCGTAGGCGTCGAGTGCGGACTCCAGCTGCTCGATCGCCGGAAGGTCGAGGTGGTTGGTGGGCTCGTCCAGGACCAGCAGGTTCACCCCGCGGCCCTGGAGCAGCGCCAGCGCGGCGCGGGTGCGTTCACCCGGGGAGAGGGTCGCCGCCGGGCGCAGGACGTGGGCCGCCTTGAGGCCGAACTTGGCCAGCAGGGTGCGGACCTCGGCCGGCTCGGTCTCCGGGACCGCGGCGCAGAAGGCCTCCAGCAGCGGTTCGCCGCCCAGGAACAGGCCGCGCGCCTGGTCCACCTCGCCGACCAGGACCCCCGAGCCGAGATGGGCGGCGCCGGAGTCCGGCGTCAGCCGGCCCAGCAGGACGGCGAGGAGGGTGGACTTGCCGGCGCCGTTGGCCCCGGTGATGGCGACCCGGTCCGCCCAGTCGATCTGCAGGCTGGCCGGACCGAAGGCGAAGTCCCCGCGCTTGACGGCCGCCTCGCGCAGGGTGGCCACCACCGCGCCGGAGCGCGGGGCCGCCGCGATCTCCATGCGCAGCTCCCACTCCTTGCGGGGTTCTTCGACGACTTCGAGCCGCTCGATCGCCCGCTGCGTCTGGCGGGCCTTGGCGGCCTGCTTCTCGCTGGACTCGCCGCGCAGGTTCTTGCCGATCTTGTCGTTGTCGGACGCCTTGCGGCGGGCGTTGCGCACGCCCTTGTCCATCCAGTTGCGCTGCATCTGGGCCCGGCCCTCGAGGGCGGACTTCTTGCCCGCGAACTCCTCGAACTCCTCGCGGGCGTGGTCGCGGGCGCGCTCGCGCTCCTCCAGGTAGGCGTCGTAGCCGCCGCCGTAGAGATTGATCTGCTGCTGCGCAAGGTCGAGTTCGAGGACCTTGGTGACGGTACGCGTGAGGAACTCGCGGTCGTGGCTGATCACGACCGTGCCCGCGCGCAGCCCCTTGACGAACCGCTCCAGCCGCTCCAGACCGTCCAGGTCCAGGTCGTTGGTGGGCTCGTCCAGCAGGAACACGTCGTAGCGGGAGAGGAGCAGCGAGGCGAGACCCGCACGCGCCGCCTGGCCGCCGGAGAGCGCCGTCATGGGCAGGTCGAGGCCCACGGTGAGGCCCAGCTCGGCGCAGACCTCCTCGGCCCGCTCCTCGAGATCGGCGCCGCCGAGGTCCAGCCACCGGTCCAGCGCGGTCGCGTACGCGTCGTCCGCGCCCGGAGTCCCGTCCACGAGGCCCTGCGTCGACGCGTCCAGCTCCGCCTGCGCGGCGGCCACGCCCGTACGGCGCGCAAGGAACTCCCGGACCGACTCGTCGGGCCGGCGCTCCGGCTCCTGCGGGAGGTGGCCGACGGCGGCGCCGGGCGGGGAGAGCCGCAGCTCCCCGGTCTCGGGGGTGTCCAGCCCGGCGAGCAGGCGCAGCAGGGTGGACTTCCCGGCGCCGTTCACGCCGACGAGGCCGATGACGTCGCCGGGGGCGACGACGAGGTCGAGATCGGCGAAGAGCGTGCGCTCACCGTGCGCGGCGGTGAGCTTCTTGGCGACGAGGGTTGCAGTCATGATGCCCCGATCCTATCCGGGCGCGGGAACCGGCCTCCCGTGCCGGATGGCCGGATAGGTGGGAAGCATGTCATTGCGGCCATGAGGGTCGGCGTCACACCATGAGGCCATGTCGTTGCGAAACGTGCTCGTCGTCCTCTACGACGGGGTGCAGAGCCTGGACGTGACCGGACCGGTGGAGGTCTTCGCCGGGGCGTCGCGGTTCCCCGGGACGGCCGGGTACGCGATCAGGACGGTGTCACCGGGAGGCGCTCCGGTCCGGACGAACAGCGGGCTGACGCTGGTCCCGGACGGCGACCTGGAGAGTGCCCGGCCGGGGGCCGGGACCACACTGCTGGTTCCCGGGGGCCGGTACACGGCCGATTTCGAGCCGCGGCTCACCGACTGGCTGCGCGCTTACGGGGGTGGCGCGGAGCGGCTGGTGTCCGTGTGCACGGGAGGACTGCTGCTGGCCGAGGCGGGGCTGCTGGACGGGCGGCGGGCGACGACGCACTGGTACGCGTGCGAGCAGATGGCGCGTGAGTACCCGGCCGTGGACGTGGAGCCCGACCCCATCTACGTGCGGGACGGGCCGGTGTCCACCTCGGCCGGGGTCACGGCCGGGATCGACCTCGCGCTCGCGCTGGTGGAGGAGGACCTCGGCCGGGACGTCGCACTGACCATCGCCCGGCACCTGGTGGTGTTCCTGCGCAGACCGGGCAATCAGGCACAGTTCAGCGCGCAGCTGTCGGCGCAGACGGCGCGGCGGGAGCCGCTGCGGGACGTTCAGCAGTGGATCACCGAGCACCCGGGCGGAGACCTGGGCGTGGAGGCGCTGGCGGCGCGGGCTCAGCTGTCGCCGCGGCACTTCTCGCGCGCGTTCCAGGCGGAAACGGGGGTGACGCCGGGGCGCTACGTCGAGCGGGTGCGGTTGGAGCACGCGCGGCGGCTGCTGGAGGAGGGCGGGGAGGGGATCGCGGAGATCTCCCGGGCGTGCGGGTACGGGACGCCGGAGGCGCTGCGGCGTGCGTTCCTGAAGACGCTGGGCCAGTCCCCGACCGAGTACCGCCGCCGCTTCGGCGTACCCCACCGCTAGATCGTGTCGTGGCCGCAGCCCGGCATCCGCCCTTCGCCGACCACTCGACCACTCGGAACGGCCGCCCCCGCCACGGGGCCGGTGCCGCATCCGTCAACCGCTCCGGAGGAGCCATGCAGATCGCCGTACTGCTCTACGACCGCTTCACCGCCCTGGACGCCGTCGGACCCTTCGACACGCTCGGACGGCTTCCCGGCGCCGAGGTCGTGTTCGTCTCCGAGCGGCCCGGGCCCGTGCGGACGGACAACGGGTCGCTCGCGCTCGTCGCCGACAAGGCGCTCGGTGAGGTGACCCGGCCCGACATCGTCATCGTGCCCGGCGGACCGCACCCCGAGGTGGAGATGAAGAATCCCGCCGTCCTGGAGTGGCTGAGGGCCGTCGACGCCACCAGCACGTGGACCACCTCCGTGTGCACCGGCTCGCTCCTGCTCGCCGCCGCCGGGCTGCTCGACGGGAGGCGGGCCGCCGGCCACTGGCTGTACCTCGACCGCCTGCCGCAGTTCGGGGCCGAGCCCACAGGGGAGCGCGTGGTGTTCGACGGGAAGTACGTCACCGCCGCCGGGGTGTCCTCCGGCATCGACATGGGTCTCACCCTGCTCGGCAGGATCGCCGGGGACGAACTCGCCCAGACGGTCCAGCTGATGACCGAGTACGACCCGCAGCCGCCCTACGACGCCGGGTCGCCGGACAAGGCCCCCGCCGGGCTCGTCGCCCGGCTGCGGGCGAACAACCCCTTGGAGTAGGTCACGGCGTCCATGTGAAGCGCGGCGCCCGGCGTTCCAGGAAGGCGGCGACTCCCTCGGCGGTGTCGTCGCCGCCGGCCGCCTGGTCCTCCCAGTACCCGTCCCGGTCCGCCCGGCCGTCCGCGAACTCCTTGGCAGCCACCTGTGTCAGCTGCGAGCGTGAGGCCAGGATCCGGCTGAACTCCGTGACGCGCTCGTCCAGCCGGCCGGCCGGCAGCAGCTCGTTCAGGAACCCGGCACGCAGGGCCTCGTCAGCGCCGATCAACTCCGCGGAGAAGAGGAGGTACTTGGCCCACGCCGGGCCGACCAGGGACGCCAGCCTCCGGGTGGAGGAGGCCGGGTAGACGATGCCCAGCTTCGCCGGGGTCACTCCGAACGAAGCCCCCTCCTCCGCGAAGCGCAGGTCGCAGGCCGCCGCCAGCTGGCTGCCGCCGCCCACGCAGAATCCGCGGATCGCCGCCAGTGTCGGCTTCGGGAAGGCCGCCAGGGCCTCCTCCGCCGTGACGGCGAGGGCCCGCGGGTCCTCGCCGCCCGTCAGCGAGGAGATGTCCGCACCCGCGCAGAAGGTCGGTCCGGCCCCGGTCAGCACGAGCACCCGGACCGCAGGATCCCCCGCCAGGCCCGTCAGCAGCTCCGGGAGCGCCCGCCACATCGAGGCGGTCATGGCGTTGCGCTTGGCGGGGTGCGAGATGACGACGGTGGCCACCCCGTCGGCGACCGTGTGCAGGAGGGTGGCGTCCAGGGCTGCGTCCATGCGCCGGATGCTATCCCGGGCCGCCAAACCTATGATCAGGGGAGTCCGTCCGGGGGTGCGAGGAGGTGCCACGTCCATGGGCACAGACCGAGCCGACCGTACGGAGGCCGGGGCCGAGGCCGGGGCCGAGGTCGGGGCGGATGCGATCAAGGCCAAGGGCCGGGAACCGCGGCAGGAGAGGAAGAAGCTCAACCGCAGCTTCGGGCTGCTGACCCTGCTCGGCGTACTCCTCGTGCTGGCCGGTCTGGTCGGGCTGATCTACACCGGCGTGGCCACGCTCACCTCGATGTTCCTCTTCGGCTGGCTGCTGCTGATCGGCGGTGTGGTGGGCCTGCTGCAGGCCGTGCAGTCGCGCAGGAGCAACTACTTCTGGCTCGCCGTCATCGTCGCCGCGATCAACATCGCGGCGGGTTTCGTGATCCTGCGCCGCCCCGAGGCGAGCGCGGAGGCGCTGACCATGTTCGCCGCGCTGCTCTTCCTCACCGGAGGGCTCTTCCGGCTGGTCGGAGCGCTGGTGGTACGCGGAGCGGACTTCGGGCTCGCGCTCGTCCAGGGCGCCTTCGGCGTGCTCCTGGGCCTTCTGATCCTCTCCAACTGGCCCGGCAACAGTCTGTACGTGATCGGAACCTTCTTCTCCCTCGCCCTCCTGTTCGACGGCCTGAGCCTGGTGGCCATGGGCCTGGGGGCCCGGCGCATCCTGGGGTTGGTCAGGGAAGACGAGGCGGCGGCGGAGGCGGCCGCGGCGGACGAGGCGCGCGAGGCAGCCGATAAGCGTCCGGAAGAAGATCAGGAACAGTCGAACAACTGACTCTGTCATACGCCAGCGGTCAGAAAGTGTCCGATTGACGCTGACTTCTGGTCAGCAGTCCGGCCCGCACCAGCCCGTTCCCCACTCTTGACGCGTGGAGACGATCGAGCGTGAAGACGGGGGACGGAAGATGGATGTCAGCGGGAGTGTCCCGCCAGCCAAGGAGGGGGAGCCGGAGGCTCCGGCCGACCCGCTCGCGTACGAGGGCGTGTGGAGGTTCACCGCGCCCGCCGTAGAAGAATCCGTTCCGCAGGCCCGCCGTGCGGTCCGGGACCTGCTCGGCCGTCAGGGGGTGCCCGCTCATCAGGACCTCGTCTACTCCCTGCTCCTGATCGTCTCCGAACTGGTGACGAACTCGGTCCGGCACGCCGCGCTGCTCTCGCCGGAGGTCGCGGTCGAAGTGGCCATCGGCCGGGCGTGGGTACGGGTGGCGGTCGAGGACAACCACCCCTACCGCCCCAAGGCGCTGGAGGCGGACTTCGGCCAGACCGGCGGCCGGGGCCTGCTCCTGGTGCGGGAGGTCACGCGGGAGGCCGGTGGGGTCTGCGACGTCGAGCACACCTCGACCGGGGGCAAGGTCATCTGGGCGGCCCTGCCGCTGACCGCCCCGCTGGCCGCCCCGCCGACCGCCGGCTGAGCGGCGGACGGCGCAGGGGCGGCCGGGCGGGACGGCGGGCGGGCTACCAGCCCGCGGCGTCGCCGGTCAGCTCGCGGATCGCGGGCCGCGCCGCGTCCAGCACGGTCATGAACCAGGCCGAGAAGGGCACTTCGGCGTGCCGCTTCGCCAGCTCCTCGGCGGTGACGAAGGCGGTGTCCCCGACCTCCTCCGGATCCGGTCGCACGGGCGCCTGCGCGAGTCCCACGAACAGGTGATTGAACTCCTGCTCCACGAGGCCCGAGGCGGGGTCCGGGTGGTTGTAGCGCACCGTCCCCGCCTGCGCGAGCAGCGACGGCGAGAGCCCCAGCTCCTCGTGGGTCCGCCGGGCCGCGGCCGCGAACGGAGACTCACCGGGGTAGGGGTGACCGCAACAGGTGTTCGACCAGACGCCGGGCGAGTGGTACTTCCCGAGGGCCCGCTGCTGGAGCAGCAGGCGGCCCTGCTCGTCGAAGAGGAACACGGAGAACGCCCGGTGCAGCAGGCCGGGCGCCTGATGGGCGGAGAGCTTCTCCGCCGTGCCGATGGTGTTGCCGGACTCGTCGACCAGTTCGAGCATGATCGGTTCTTGAGTACCGGTGCCGTTGGGCGCGCTGGTCGCGGCGGTGGCTGGTGTGGTCGGCATACCCATCCTTCGCTTCGGACTTCGGCCTTCAGTCTGCCGTACAAAAGCGGCTTGTCCCCACTTCGGACATCCGCGCATGTCCGCCCCCCGCCGCGTGCTAGGCGGCGAGGGGCGGATCACCTCACGTGCCCGGCGCGGGCGTCAGACGCCGAACGCCGTGCCCGGCGCCGCGTCAGACGCCGAACGCCGTGCCCGGCCTTGCGTCAGACGCCGAACGGAGCCGGATAGCCGATCGTGCCGGCCGGGACCGGAACGGAATCGTCAAGCACCAGCGCCATCATGGCCTCGTCCGGCACCTCGAAGGGCGCCCGGATCCCGAAGCGCGAGGCCGGTACGAACCCGAAGCGCGGGTAGTACGCCGCGTGCCCCAGGACCAGCACCAGCGACTCCCCGCGTTCCCTCGCCGCCGCCAGCAGGGCCCGTACGACCGAGCTGCCCGCGCCCGAGCCCTGGTGCGCGGGATCGGCGGCCACCGGCGCGAGCGCGAGCGCCGGGACGCCGCCGACCTCGCAGCGGGTCAGCAGGGCGTGCGCCGCCACTGACCCGTCCGGGGCCTCGGCCACGTACGACAGCCCGGGCACCCAGGAGCCGTCCGTGCGCAGCGCGTCCACGAGGTCCGCCTCAAGCGGCGTTTCGAAGGCCGCCAGGTGGACCTTCCGTACGGCGGCCGCATCGGCCGCGGTCTCCGGGCGGGCCGGCCAGGCGTCGCCGTCCCCGGCGGTCACCGGGCGCAGGACATAGCCGGTGTACCCGTACTCGTGCCCGTGGCGTGCCCGGACGTCGAGCTCCTCGCGCGTGGCGGCCAGCGCCTGCGCCATCGCGGGGGTCCCGTGCGCCGGGCGGGTACGGACCCGCTCCGCGAGCGGGCCGTAGTACTCGGCCCAGTCGGAGTCGGGCAGGTCGTACACGCCGAGCACCTGGTACCCGGCGGACTGGGCGGAGCCGAGGTTGCGGGCGGTGGACCGCAGCGGGCACTGCGGGTCCCAGAAGGCGCGCGCGCCCGCGGACGGTTCCGCGACGGTCCACTGGCACTCGGTCAGCACGAGTGTGCCGCCCGGGGCGAGCAGCCGCTTCCACCGGGCGAGCGCGGTGTCGAAACCGAGGAGGTAGGCGGAACCCTCCGCCCACACGAGGTCGTAGGAACCGTCCTCGAAGTCCGCGGGGGAGAGTGCGCCCATGTCCGCCTCGACGGTGCGGACGCGGTCGGCGAGCCCGCGGGCCACGGCGGCCGTACGGAGCTCGTCGAGGAAGGGGGAGTGGAGGTCGACGGCGGTCACCTCGGCGCCGCCCCCGCCCGGCCCGCCCGCCTCGGCGGCTAGCAGCAGGGCGCTGCGGCCCGGACCGCAGCCCAGGTCGAGGACGCGCGGCCGCTCGGGCAGCGGTCCGCACAGGGACAGCAGATGACGGGTGCTGGCGTCGGAGCCGGGAGCCTGCCGTGGCAGGCCGTGGTGCAGGTCGAAGAAGGCCTGCATGAAGGTGTCGATGGTGTGGTCGGTCAACGTGAACCCTTGAACGGGGGCTCCGGCCGACGAGGCCCAGCGGTGTGGATCAGGCCTGGCCGGATGCCCGGGAGAAATGGGGGATGCACCGGAGTTCGCTGCGCATGGCCGCGACCACTACGACGGTCATCAACCCACCTCTTCCCACTCGACACCTTCAGGGGCGTGTCCACCGTAACATCAGGGCCGTTTGTGGTACCGCGCCGTGATCGTCAATGATGATCGGGACCCGGCCCAGGAAGCCGGGATATTCGGCTTATCGGGGCGTAAACGGGTGGTGAACCCCTGCTTCCATTCATCCGATAGCCTCTGCCGACGTGCCGCCGCCCCCTGAGGCGCGCGTTCGTCAATCCGTTACAAGGAGTGAGTTCGTCTGCCGACCGTCATCCTCACCGGCCTGCCGGTCCCCGGATCGCCGCTCGCGGACGAGCTGCGCGGCCTCGGCTTCGACGTCCGCCCGGCCCCCGGGCCCCAGGACGCCGCCGCCGTACTGGCCGGCGTACCCGCCGACCAGCGGGTGGCCGTCGTGGACAGCGCCTTCGTCGGGCACGTGCACGCGCTGCGCCTCGCGCTGACCGACCCGCGCTTCGACGCCTGCGCCGTCACCGGCGCCCTCGCCGTCCAGCCGGGTGCCCGCGACGCCCTGGACAAGGCCGCGGCCGTCGCGCCCGAGGGCTCCGGCCCGTACGCCGACCGGCTCGCCGCCGCGGTCGAGGCCGCCGGCACCGCCGTCCAGCGACCCGAACTGGGCACGCTCGTCGCCACCGTCCCCGCCGGCCCCGCCGACCGGGACGCGGCGACCGCCGCCGTCGCCGCCGTCGACGACGAGGCCGTGCGCCTGCGGACCGCCGTAAAGTCCCGCGACGGCTTCTTCACCACCTTCTTCATCAGCCCCTACTCGCGCTACATCGCCCGCTGGTGCGCGCGCCGCGGCCTGACCCCGAACCAGGTCACGACCGCCTCGCTGATCACCGCCCTGATCGCGGCCGGCTGCGCGGCCACGGGCGAGCGCTGGGGCTACGTCGCCGCCGGTGTGCTGCTTCTCGTCTCCTTTGTCCTGGACTGCACGGACGGGCAGCTCGCCCGCTACTCGCTCCAGTACTCGACGATGGGCGCCTGGCTCGACGCCACCTTCGACCGCGCGAAGGAGTACTCCTTCTACGCCGGCCTCGCGCTCGGCGCCGCCGCGAACGGGGACGACGTCTGGGGCCTCGCCCTCGGCTCCATGATCCTCATGACCTGCCGGCACGTCGTCGACTTCTCCTTTAACGAGGCCAACCACGACGCGACAGCGAACACCAGCCCCACGGCAGCCCTCTCCGACCGGCTCGACAGCGTCGGCTGGACGGTCTGGGTCCGGCGGATGATCATCCTGCCCATCGGTGAGCGCTGGGCGATGATCGCGGTGCTGACCGCCTTCACCACCCCCCGCATCGTCTTCTACGCGCTCCTGATCGGCTGCGCCTTCGGCGCCCTCTACACCACCGCCGGCCGGGTGCTGCGCTCCCTGACCCGCAAGGCGACCCGGACCGACCGCGCGGCCCAGGCCCTGGCCGACCTCGCCGACTCCGGTCCGCTCGCCGAGCTCCAGGCCCGGCTGCTGCGCGGCCGCGCCGGATCCTTCGGCTCCGTGTACGTGGCGGCCCTGGGCGCGCTGCTGATGGTCGGGGCCGCCCTGTACCTGCCGTTCGGCGACCCGCGGCTGATCGCCGTCGCCGTGATCTACGCCATGGCGTCCGGGCTCGCCGTCGCCGCGCCGCTCAAGGGCGTGCTGGACTGGCTGATCCCGCCGCTGTTCCGGGCCGCCGAATACGTCACGGTCCTCGTCCTCGCCGCGAAGGCGGACGTCCCCGAGGCCCTTCCGGCGGCATTCGGACTGGTCGCGGCGGTCGCCTACCATCACTACGACACGGTGTACCGCATTCGCGGAGGCACCGGCGCGCCCCCGCACTGGCTGGTGCGGACGATCGGCGGCCACGAAGGCCGGGTCCTGCTGATCACGGTCCTGGCGGCCGTCCTCGTATCGCGCGAAGCGGACTTCCCCGTCTCGCTCACGGCCATGGCCGTGTTCGTGGCACTCGTGGTGCTCGTGGAGAGCATCCGGTTCTGGGTCTCCTCCGGAGCACCCGCCGTACATGACGAAGGAGAACCAGCATGATCGGCCTTGTACTCGCTGCCGGTGCCGGACGCCGTCTGCGTCCCTACACCGACACCCTGCCCAAGGCCCTCGTGCCCGTCGGCCCCGAGGGCGACGAGGAGAGCATCACGGTTCTCGACCTGACCCTCGGCAACTTCGCCGAGGTCGGCCTCACCGAGGTCGCCGTCGTCGTCGGCTACCGCAAGGAAGCCGTGTACGCGCGCCGGGAGGCCCTGGAGGCCAAGTACGGCGTCAAGATCACGCTGATCGACAACGACAAGGCCGAGGAGTGGAACAACGCCTACTCCCTGTGGTGCGCGCGTGAGGTCCTGAAGCAGGGTGTGATCCTCGCCAACGGCGACACCGTCCACCCGGTCTCCGTCGAGAAGACGCTGCTCGCCGCCCGCGGCAACGGCCAGAAGATCATCCTCGCCCTCGACACGGTGAAGAACCTGGCCGACGAGGAGATGAAGGTCGTCACCGCCGACGGAAAGGGCGTCCAGAAGATCACCAAGCTGATGGACCCCGCCGACGCCACCGGCGAGTACATCGGCGTCACCCTCATCGAGCCCGAGGCCGCCGAGCAGCTGGCCGAGGCGCTGAAGACCACCTTCGAGCGCGACCCCGACCTCTACTACGAGGACGGCTACCAGCAGCTCGTCAACGACGGCTTCACCATCGACGTGGCCCCCATCGGCGACGTCGAGTGGGTCGAGATCGACAACCACGACGACCTCGCCAAGGGCCGGACGATCGCATGCCAGTACTGACGAGGCTCATCCCCTCGCCCGTCGTCGTCGACATCAGTCGCGGGGCGATGGACGACCTGGCCGGGCTCCTGGCCGACCAGCGGATCTCCGCCTCGGGCAAGCTGGCCATAGCGATCAGCGGAGGCTCCGGCGTGGCGCTGCGCGCCAAGCTGGAGCCCGTCCTGCCGCACGCCGACTGGTACGCCGTCGTCGACGGCACCATCGACTCCGCGGTCAAGCTGGCCGACGACATAAAGGGCCGCCGCTACGACGCCGTCGTGGGCCTGGGCGGCGGCAAGATCATCGACGTGGCCAAGTACGCCGCGGCGCGGGTCGGGCTGCCCATGGTGGCCGTCGCCACCAACCTCTCCCACGACGGCATCTGCTCCCCGGTGTCCATTCTGGACAACGACAACGGCCGCGGGTCCTACGGCGTGCCCACCCCGATCGCCATGGTGATCGACCTCGATGTGATCAAGGAAGCCCCGGTCCGGTTCATCCGCGCCGGTGTCGGCGACGCGATCTCCAACATCTCGGCCGTCGCCGACTGGGAGCTCTCGCACGAGATCACCGGCGAGCCGGTCGACGGACTGGCCGCCGCCATGGCCCGCACCGCCGGCCAGTCCGTCCTGCGCCAGCCCGGCGGGTGCGGCGACGACGAGTTCCTCACCGTGCTCTCCGAGGCCCTGGTCCTGACCGGCATCGCCATGTCGATCAGCGGGGACACCCGCCCCGCCTCGGGCGCCTGCCACGAGATCAGCCACGCCTTCGACCTGCTCTACCCGGGGCGCTCCGCGCTCCACGGCGAGCAGGTCGGCCTGGGCGCCGCCTTCGCCATGCACCTGCGGGGGGCCGAGGACCTCTCCGGCCTCTTCGTCGAGGTGCTGCGCCGGCACGGCCTGCCGACCCTCCCCGAGGAGATCGGCTTCAGCGTCGACGAGTTCGTCGCCGCCGTCGAGTACGCCCCCCAGACCCGTCCGGGACGCTTCACGATCCTGGAGCACCTCAACCTGTCCGCAGCCGAGATCAGGGACGCTTACGCCGACTATGCCAAGACCATCCGTAGCTGAACTCCGGCCCGTCGTTCACCCGGCGGGCGTCAAGGACCGGGTCAGCGGCGAGCACTGGGGCGGGCGCCTCTACATGCGCGAGATCTCCCTGCGCATCACCCGCTACCTGGTCACCACCAAGGTCACGCCGAACCAGCTGACCTACGTGATGACCCTCGCCGGCGTCCTCGCCCTGCCCGCCCTGCTGGTGCCCGGCGTCTGGGGCGCCGTCCTCGGCGTGGTGGCCGTCCAGCTGTACCTCCTGCTCGACTGCGTCGACGGCGAGGTCGCCCGCTGGAAGAAGCAGTTCTCGCTCTCCGGGGTCTACCTGGACCGGGTCGGCGCCTACCTGTGCGACGCGGCCGTCCTGGTCGGCTTCGGCCTGCGCGCCGCGGACCTGTGGGGCGGCGGGCGGATCGACTGGCTGTGGGCCTTCCTGGGCACCCTGGCGGCGCTCGGCGCGATCTTGATCAAGGCCGAGACCGACCTGGTCGGCGTCGCCCGCCACCAGGCCGGAAAGCCGGTGGTCAAGGACGCGGCGGCCGAACCGCGGGCGAAGGGCATGGCGCTCGCCCGCCGGGCCGCCGCCGCGCTCAAGTTCCACCGCCTGATCCTCGGCATCGAGGCCTCGCTGCTCATCCTGGTGCTGGCCGTCCTGGACCAGATGCGGGGCGACCTGTACTTCTCCCGGCTGGGCGTCGCCGTACTGGCCGGCATCGCCGTGCTCCAGACCGTGCTGCACCTCGTGTCGGTCCTGGCCTCCAGCAGGCTCAAATGACCGCCCCGATGCGGCTGGGCGCCGTGATCATCACCATGGGCAACCGGCCCGACGAGCTCAAGGCGCTCCTCGACTCGGTGGCCCGCCAGGAGGGCGACCCCGTCGAGGTGGTCGTGGTGGGCCAGGGCGTGCAGGTCACCGGGCTCCCCGAGGGCGTCCGCAGCATCGACCTCCCGGAGAACCTGGGCATCCCGGGCGGACGCAACGTCGGCATCGAGGCCTTCGGCCCCGGTGGCAGCGACGTGGACGCGCTGCTCTTCCTGGACGACGACGGTCTGCTGGAGCGCACGGACACCGCCGAGCTGTGCCGGCAGGCCTTCGCCGAGGACCCCGCGCTAGGGATCATCAGCTTCCGGATCGCCGATCCGGACACCGGCGAGACGCAGCGCCGGCACGTGCCGCGGCTGCGTGCCTCCGACCCGATGCGCTCCTCCCGCGTGACGACCTTCCTGGGCGGCGCCAATGCCGTCCGCACGAAGGTGTTCGAGCAGGTCGGAGCGCTGCCGGGGGAGTTCTTCTACGCTCATGAGGAGACCGATCTGGCCTGGCGGGCGCTCGACGCAGGGTGGCTGATCGACTACCGGGCGGACATGGTGCTGCTGCACCCGACGACCGCCCCCTCCCGGCACGCGGTCTACCACCGTATGGTGGCTCGTAACCGGGTGTGGCTCGCCCGCCGCAACCTGCCCGCTCCGCTGGTCCCGGTCTACCTGGGCGTCTGGCTCCTGCTGACGCTCGTACGCAAGCCGTCGGGACCCGCGCTCAAGGCCTGGTTCGGCGGTTTCAGGGAGGGATGGAGCACTCCCTGCGGACCTCGCCGCCCGATGAGATGGCGTACGGTCTGGCGGTTGACCCGGCTGGGCCGACCACCTGTCATCTGACAACCCCGCGTCTGGGAACATGGCGCGATCACGGGCCTCGCGCCACCAGCCTGATGCCCACCTGGCCGCATCTTGAAGACGAAAGTTTCAACTTGTGAGTGACACAACCCACGACGGCGCCCTCGCCACGAGCAAGCCGCCGTCCGAAGACGCGGGGCTGAGCCCCGCGGAGCTCGCCAGGAAGTACGGCCTCTCCGTCAGCGGCGCCCGGCCCGGTCTGGGCGAGTACGTGCGGCAGCTCTGGGGCCGGCGCCACTTCGTCATGGCGTTCTCCCGGGCCAAGCTGGTCGCGCAGTACAGCCAGGCCAAGCTCGGCCAGGTCTGGCAGGTGGCGACCCCACTGCTGAACGCGGTCGTCTACTGGCTGATCTTCGGCGTGATCCTCGGCGCGGGCCGGGAGATGCCGGAGGACGTCTACGTCCCGTTCCTGGTGATGGGCATCTTCGTCTTCACCTTCACCCAGAGCTCGTTGATGGCGGGCGTCCGGGCGATCTCGGGCAACCTCGGGCTGGTGCGGGCACTGCACTTCCCGCGTGCCGCCCTCCCGGTGTCCTTCTCGCTGCAGCAGCTCCAGCAGCTGATGTACTCGATGATCGTCGTCTTCGTGATCGCCGTCAGCTTCGGCAACTATCCGCGGCTGTCCTGGCTGCTGGTCCTTCCGACGCTGGCGCTCCAGTTCGTCTTCAACACCGGTCTCGCCATGATCTTCGCGCGGATGGGCTCCAAGACCCCCGACCTGGCGCAGCTGATGCCGTTCGTGATGCGTACGTGGATGTACGCCTCCGGTGTCATGTTCCCGATCGGGATCTACCTCAAGGACCAGCCGCAGTGGATCAGCGACGTGCTGCTGTGGAACCCGGTGGCGATCTACATGGACCTGATCCGGTTCGCGCTGATCGACGACTACGGCAGCAGCAACCTGCCCCCGCACGTGTGGCTCTTCGCCGTGGGCTGGGCCGTCGTGATCGGCCTCGGCGGCTTCGTGTACTTCTGGAAGTCTGAGGAGCGTTACGGCCGTGGCTGACAAGACCGAGGGGCGCGTCCCCACCGTGATCGCGGACGATGTCCACATCGTCTACCGGGTCAACACGGGCAGCGCGGGCAAGGGCGCCGCCACCGCCGCCCTCAGCAAGATCGTCCGCCGGGGCAAGGGCGACTCACCGGGCGTCCGCCGGGTCCACGCCGTGCGCGGCGTCACCTTCACCGCGTACCGGGGCGAGGCCATCGGCCTCATCGGTTCCAACGGCTCCGGCAAGTCGACGCTGTTGCGCGCCATCGCGGGCCTGCTGCCCTGTGAGGCCGGCAAGGTCTACACCGACGGCCAGCCTTCGCTGCTGGGTGTCAACGCGGCTTTGATGAACGACCTCACCGGTGAGCGCAACATCGTTCTCGGCGGTCTCGCGATGGGCATGAGCCGCGAGCAGATCAAGGAGCGCTACCAGGGCATCGTCGACTTCTCGGGCATCAACGAGAAGGGCGATTTCATCTCCCTGCCGATGCGCACCTACTCCTCCGGCATGGCGGCGCGCCTGCGCTTCTCCATCGCGGCGGCCAAGGACCACGACGTCCTGATGATCGACGAGGCGCTGGCCACCGGTGACCGCAGCTTCCAGGTGCGTTCGGAGAACCGCATCCGTGAACTGCGGGAGAAGGCCGGCACGGTCTTCCTGGTGAGCCACAACAACAAGTCCATCCGCGACACCTGTGACCGGGTTCTGTGGCTGGAGAAGGGCGAGCTCCTGATGGACGGGCCCACGGAGGAAGTCGTCTCGGCATACGAGAAGGCCACCAACGGCTGACCTCCGGGTCGCGCGGCGCTCTTTCCGGCGTTCACCGCTTGTCCCGAAGGCCCCCGCCGCTCTGCGCGGCGGGGGCCTTCGGCGTGCTTTCGCATTTCGCCGCGACATTCGGTGGCGGAGCGAATACCCGAGAGGGCTCCGCGGCGTTGTACAGCGTAAGCTGAGGCGGTCCTGAATCGCGGCAAGAGGGGACGATTCCCCGCAGGTGAGCGGCCCTGGGGAACCCCGGGGAAAACCCAGGCGGCGTGTCCGAAATAGGATGTATTGGGTCGGCAGTGTAGAACGGGAGATGTGACGGCAATGGCTACGGGAATTCTCCGGCCCCCAGGCACGACGGCCGTCCCCGCCCCGGGCGGCGGGCGGTGACCCCGGGGCACGGCATCCGAACCCTGTCCGACACGGTCCACGTGAGCGCCACCCTCGACAAGGCGGCGGCGGAGAACTTTCCCGTCGCCCCTGCCTTCCTTCCCCGCGCCTGGCGTGACGGGCTGACGGCCGTCTACGGGTACGCCCGCCTCGTCGACGACATCGGCGACGGCGACCTCGCCCCCGGCGGGCGCGACGCCGTACTCCTCGGCCTCGACCCGGCCGCGGTCGACGACCGGCTCGCCATGCTCGACGCCCTCGAGGCCGACCTGCACCGCGTGTTCGGCGGCACCGACGGCCCTGCGCGCCACCCGCTCCTGCTGGCGCTGCAGCCCGTCGTCCGCGCCCACGGCCTCACCCCCGAGCCGTTCCTCGGCCTCATCGAGGCCAACCGCCAGGACCAGCGCGTCACGCGCTACGCGACTTATGCCGACCTGGCCGCCTACTGCGAGCTCTCCGCGAACCCGGTCGGCCGCCTCGTTCTCTCCCTCACCGGGACCAGCACCCCCGAGCGGATCCGCCGCTCCGACGCCGTCTGCACCGCACTGCAGATCGTCGAGCACGTCCAGGACGTCGCCGAGGACCTCGGCCGCGACCGGATCTACCTGCCCGCCGAGGACATGCGGCGCTTCCACGTGTCCGAGGCCGACCTGACGGCCCCGTCCGCCGGCGCGTCCGTGCGCGCCCTGGTCGCATTCGAAAGCGAGCGCGCCCGCGAACTGCTGAATGAAGGCACCCCGCTCGTGGGTAGCGTGCACGGCAGACTCCGGCTGCTGCTCGCGGGTTTCGTGGGAGGAGGGCGTGCAGCCCTGCGCGCCGTCACCGCCGCCGGCTTCGACGTACTCCCCGGCCCGCCCAAGCCCACCAAGAGCGGCCTGTTCCGCGAGGTTGCCGCCGTCCTGCGCACAGCGCCGAGAAAGGGGTGAGCCCCACCGTGGAGGGCCCCACACACGCGTCCGCACCGGCTGCGATGTCCGCACCGATTTCCGCGGCCTACAGCTACTGCGAGGCCGTCACCGGTGCGCAGGCGCGCAACTTCGCCTACGGCATCCGCCTGTTGCCCGGCGACAAGCGGCAGGCGATGTCCGCGCTCTACGCCTTCTCCCGGCGTGTCGACGACATCGGCGACGGCACGCTGCCCGCCGAGGCGAAGTTCGCCCGGCTGGAGGAGACCCGGGCCCTGCTCGGCCGCATCCGGGCCGAGGAGGTCGCCGAGGACGACACCGACCCGGTCGCCGTCGCCCTCGCGCACGCCGCACGCCGCTTCCCGATCCCGCTGGGCGGCCTCGACGAGCTCATCGACGGCGTCCTCATGGACGTCCGCGGCGAAAGCTACAAGACCTGGGACGACCTCAAGGCCTACTGCCGCTGCGTGGCCGGGGCCATCGGGCGGCTCTCGCTCGGCGTGTTCGGCACGGTGAACGCCTCGGGCCCGGGGGCGTCCGAGGCCGCGCGCGCCGCGGAGTACGCCGACACGCTCGGCCTCGCCCTGCAACTCACCAACATCCTCCGGGACGTCCGCGAGGACGCGGCCAACGGGCGCACCTACCTGCCCGCCGAGGACCTCGCCACCTTCGGCTGCTCGGACGGCTTCCACAGCGACCGGGCACCCGCCGGCTCCGACTTCGCAGGGCTGGTCCACCACGAAGTCCGGCGCGCCCGCGCCCTGTTCGCCGAGGGATACCGGCTGCTGCCGCTGCTCGACCGGCGCAGCGGCGCCTGCGTCGCCGCCATGGCCGGCATCTACCGGCGCCTTCTCGACCGCATCGAGCGGGAGCCGGAGGCCGTGCTGCGCGGCCGCGTGTCGCTGCCGCCGCATGAGAAGGCGTACGTCGCCGTGCGCGGCCTGTCCGGCCTCGACGCGCGGACCGTCTCCCGCCAGAGCACCCGGAGGCGGCCCTGATGGCCTCGGTCACCCCGCCCGCGCACCGCGTCGCGGCCGGGCCGGCCGCGACCGCCGGGCCGCGCCGCGCCGCGCGGGCCGACCGCACGGG